>NZ_JAYSJZ010000041.1:0-63684 GCF_043726815.1 Lacisediminihabitans sp. | reverse complement strand
GCTTGGGCTTGGGCTTGGGCTTGGGCTTGGGCTTGGGCTTGGGCTTGGGCTTGGGCTTGGGCTCGAGGCGTGCCTCCTCGGGACTCACGGTGTCGATATCAAGGCCCTGCCTCGAGCGAGCCGTCGCTTCGGCCGCGGCAGGGCCGGTGATGTCATTTCCGACCGCTGTGTCAGCGTCGACACCGCGATAGTAGCCGTGGAGGCGGTCCTCCTCGATCGACTGGAGGGAGCCGCCGGCATCGACTCTCGGGGCGTGTTTGACAAGATCCTTCGAGTAGGGGAGCCGGATCTCACCTCCGGCTTCCTCAGCCTCCTCAAGAGGGACGAACGATTCCGACGCGCCGAAGAGTCCGGTCTTCACCGTGGCCCAGTTGGGGTGCCCGGTGGTCGGGTCGACAAATATCTGAGCGACCCTTCCGATCTTGTCCCCGTCGGGATCGGTGACGGTGGCGCCGATGAGGCTCGCGACGTTATTCGAACTGATCATCTATTTCGGCCTTTCTTCTCTTGTGCTTCTGGTGGTGCCTATCGGCCGAGGCCGGCCCTGTCGATGGCACGGTGGTAGCGCATGCCGGCGAGCCCGCCGAGGATCGCTCCGATCAGGCTGACGACGGCGACAGCGATCGCGGTGACGATGCCGGTTGCGGTGAGGGTGCCTTCGCTCAGCGGGATTCGGGGGAAGCTGTTGAGGTTCGCCAAGATGTTGAACTTGGTTCCTGCCACGGCGGCAACAATGGCCACCACCACGGCGATGACAACCGCCCACAACCAGACAGCGACACCCTGCTTCGCTCCACTGAAGCGAGCCATCCTGCCCGCGACGTATCCACCGGCGAGGTAGGCGACAAAAAGCACCACGACCAGGGCGATTGCGCCCACCAGTCCGACCGTCCCGGCATTCTGTTTGGCGGCATCGGCTGCATTCTTGGCCGATCCGTTGCTGCCCAGTCCGAGCGCGGCTCCGGCACCTCCCACAACGGCCGTGAGAAGAACCGCGGTGCCGGTGGCGGTGAGCCAGCCAAAGAACGCGGCGCCGACTTTGACCCCGCCGAACTCCTCTTTTTGACGCTCCACCACATCGTGTCGCAGAGTGTGAGTGCCGTCCACCGGAACTGCGGCCGCCGTCGACTCGGTGTCGTAGACGGGAGCGCCAGGCTGACGCTCGTTCACGGGAGCGCCACGCTGGGGCTCAGAAGGGGTGGGGGATGCAGTCATCGTCTTTCCTTCGCTGAAGGGAAATGGGTGGAGCGCCGACCGGTGGCGGCACGCGTTGTCCCTCGACTGGTCGAGGACTGGTCGGAAGGGCCAGCGCTGTCGCACTCGGCTCGTGCGGGGGGTTCGGTGGCCTGCTGAACCAACGTCCCCTAATGTACGGGCAACGGCGCACTCCGTTAGGGGCTTGAAATGGATCCCACATTCGGGTATGGATCAGTGTTCTTCTGTCCGCTCGCACTTCCCGGGAGGCTCAAAGCTGCCGCCGGATTTGCAGGTCGTCGGAGTGAGTCCTTTAAGCCAGATTGCGCCGCGCGCGCCTCATCCCTCGACCGCGTGCACATCCCGGAATTCAATGCGAGCGCCTGGACGAATCATCCGCCCCGCCGCCGACGCCCGCTACGCGTGGACGCCGCGCGCGGCAGTCGCGTGCAACGAGCCGAGCAGCGCGAGTGCGTCGGCGCTCGAGCTGCCGATCGCGGGTGTGCCGACGAGCAACTGCTGCCCAGGGGCATCCCGCACTTCGAACGTCTGGTAGGTCAGTTCGATGCGGCCGACCGAGGGGTGCACGAAGACCTTGTACGCACGGGCGAGACCGGCGACGGTCTGGTCGTTCCACAGCGTACGGAATGCGTCGACGGGAAGAAGCTCGTCGAGCAGTGCCATGATGGCGGGATTGTTGGGGTCGTACCCGGCATTCAGGTGCAGGGCGTGCACCGTCGCCCGTGTCACGGAGTCCCACTCGATGAACACGGACTTCGCCTCGGGATGCAGAAACAGCACCTTCACCATGTTGAGCGGACCCTCGGCGCCGGGCTGCGCGAAGGGCGCCAACAGGGCGGCGGCGGGGGAGTTGGTCGCCAGGATGTCGAACGACGGCCCGAGCACGTACGCGGCCGCGGCGACAAAGGAATCGAGCAGCGTCAGCAGCGCGGGGTCGACGAGGTCGCGCGAGCTTCCGGCGCGCAGGCTCGGGTTCATTCCGGCGAGGCGGTAGAGGTGCCCCCGTGAATCGGTATCGAGCCGCAAGGCGCGCGCGATTGCATCCAGAACCTGCGACGAAGGACTGCGCTCGCGGCCCTGCTCGAGCCGCGCGTAGTAGTCGGCACTGACCCCGGCCAGCACGGCCACCTCCTCACGACGGAGGCCGGCGACCCGGCGGGTTCCGCGGCCACCAGCGAGGCCGGCTTCTTGCGGGTGCAGGCTGCCGCGGCTCGCTCGCAGGAAATCGCCCAATGCATTGCCAGTGAGAGTCTGCATCGTTCCAACTTAGTCGCGAGGCGTGGCGGGCTCCCAGGGTGCGGTGCACCTAGGCAGCGGCGGCCTTCTGTGGTGGGGATGTTCGAGGCAGTCTGAGATGACAGCCACAAACAGAAAGCCCACCCATGCCCTTCGCCGACGAACTCATCGGACCCCACACCGCGAACGCCCTCGTGCGCGCGATCCACGTCGCGGCGCCGACCGCGGCACTGACCAGCCTGCAATCGGCGTCGACGAGTCTGACTCCCCTCTCGCTTCGCGAACGCAGCGACCTGCTCAGAGACGCCCTGCTTCGCGACCTGCCCGGTGACTACGGATCGTTCGTCGCGACGATCCGGCGGGCCCAGCACGGGGTTCCGATGTTCAGCGGCTGGCTGATCTGGCCCGTCACGGGGGCCGTGGCCGCCAAGGCCATCGGGGAGAACACCGATGCAGCCTTCGACGACGCCCTGCAGTTGCTCGCCGAACTCACCTCGCGGCTCACCTCCGAGTTTGCGATCCGCAGCCTGCTCGACCACGACCTCGATCGGGCGCTCCCCGTGATCCAGACGTGGACCGCGTCGCCCGAGGTCGATATCCGACGCCTCGCCTCCGAGGGCACCCGTGCCTTCCTGCCGTGGTCGACCCGGGTGCGGGGGCTCCTCGCCCACCCGAGGGCGACACTGCCGATCATCACCGCGCTCTACCGCGACCGCAGCGAATACGTGCGGCGTTCGGTCGCCAACCATCTCAACGACCTCAGCCGCCAGCAGCCGGCGATCGTCGTCGAGACGGCGCGGGCCTGGCTCGCGCACCCGGACGAGAACACCGCACGACTGGTCGCCCACGGGTTGCGGACACTGGTCAAGCGCGGCGATCCCGAGGCGCTGTCGCTGCTCGGTTTCGCTCCGGCGGTGTCGATCGCCGTCGAGGGCCCGGTTCTGGATGCCGCGGCGGTGCCCTTCGGAGGGACCGTGCGCTTCGGCGTCGGTGTAGTCAACAAAGGTGACCAACCGGCGCGCCTGGCCATCGACTACATCGTTCACCACAGCAAGGCCACCGGCACACAGACCGGCAAGACCTTCAAGCTGACCACCGCGACGCTCGCACCGGGCGACCGCCTCGACCGCACGCGGGACCACTCGTTCCGTGCGATCACGAGCCGTCGCTACTATCCCGGACCGCACGCCATCGAACTGCAGGTGAACGGCCTCGTGATGGGACGAGCGGAATTCGAGCTCCTGCCCGAGGTGTGAACGCCGCCAGGGTGTGGCGCACCTAGGTTCTCCCGGCCTTCCTCCCTCGAGGCATCGCGCCGAGACTCGACGTACGAAACACACCATGCATGACTGACAGAGAGAGCTGCCCACCATGACCGAGATCCTCGAAATCACCACCCTCCGACCGGCCGCCGGCCTCACCGCCGCCGACTTCATCACCGCCAACGCCGACATCGACGAGTACCTGGTGCGCCAGCCCGGCTTCGAATGGCGCCGTATCCTCGAGACCGGCGACGGCACCATCATCGACATCGTCGCGTACGACAGTCTGGAACACGCCCGCGCCGGCGCCGCCGGCATCAACGGCGAAATGGCCGACTCGCCGGTGCACGCCACCATCGACCACGCCACCGTCGACTGGAACCTGACGACCGTGCTGCACCGCGTCGATGGCAACTGAGATCGCCGCCGCGGACCGCACCCGGGCCACACCGCTTGAGCTGTTCTTCGGGCTCGGCATCGGAGTCGCCGCCTTCCTCGCCGCGACCGCGGCCTATCCGACAGTCGCGGGCAGCTCCCGCGCAACCACACCCCTCAAGGAGATCTCATGACCACGACAACACCCCACAACGGCGGAGCCGTTCTCATCACCGGCGCGAGCAGCGGAATCGGCGAGGCGACCGCGAGGCACCTCGCGTCGCTCGGCTACCCGGTCGTGCTCGGCGCCCGGCGCACCGACAGGCTCGCCGCCGTCGTCGACGAGATCAGGACGGCCGGAGGTCGAGCCGACTACGCGGAACTCGACGTCACCGACCTCGTCAGCGTGCGGGCCTTTGCCGAGACGGCGCTGGCGCTGCGCGGCCGCATAGACGTGCTCGTCAACAACGCCGGCGTCATGCCGCTGTCTCGGCTCACCGCCCTGCGCATCGACGAATGGAACCAGATGATCGACGTGAACCTACGCGGTACGCTGCACGGCATCGCCGTGGGGCTGCCCCTGATGGAGGCGCAGGGGCGCGGTCACATCGTCAACGTCGCGTCCGTTTCGGGCCACCGGGTCGACCCGACGGCGGCCGTCTACAGCGCGACGAAGTTCGCCGTCCGCGCTCTCTCGGAGGGACTTCGCCAGGAGAGCACCGTCGTACGGGTCACGGTGATCAGTCCCGGCTTCACGGTCAGCGAACTCGCCGACCGTGGTGGCGACGAAGCCAGCCAGGCAGCCGCGCACGCTGCGACCCGGCAACTGGGGTTGCCGGCATCTGCCGTCGCTGAAGCCATCGGCTACGCGGTCGCCCAGCCCGGGTCGGTGGATGTCAACGAGATCGTCGTCCGGCCGACGCTACAAGGCTGAATCGGCGCTCCCAGCACCGACCACTAGACCGGGGTGAACCGCACCCGGTCTGACCTCTCCGCTCACGAAAGAAACTGGATCACATGACAAACTCCCCATCAGTGCCTCCGACCGCGTCCGACCTCGTCACCGCCGATTCCGTCCCGGCTGGGGTCTCGACGTCGCGATGAGACGTCCGGCCTGAGGCGTGTCGCTCGCGCTCAGCCCGCGCTGACGCTCGTGGCAGCCCAGTTCGCGAGCAGTTGTAGGCGTTCGGCGCTGGGGGAGCCGGGTTCGGCGGTGTAGACCATGAGCAGCAGCCCCGGGTCTGCGGTGACGACAAGTTCGTCATAGGCGAGGGTGAGTTCGCCAACGACGGGGTGGTTGAAGCGTTTGGTGCCCGTACCGTGCGTACGCACATCATGCGCGCCCCACAACTGGCGGAAGACATCGCTGCGGGTCGACAACTCGCCGACGATGTCTTGGAGCGCCTTATTGTGCGGGTCGTGGCCGGCGCGCGCGCGCATGATCGCGACACACATCTCCGCGAACAGGTCCCAATCGGGATAGAAATCACGGGACGCGGAGTCGAGGAACTGGAAGCGCGCGAGATTGGGGGTGCGTCCGCCGTCACCGATGATGGGGGAGTAGAAGGCCCGGCCGAGATCGTTCGTGGCGAGGATATCCTGGTGCAGGTTGATGACCACAGCGATGCCTCCGGTGATCGCCGAAAGCATCCATTGCAGGCTAGGACGGTTCACGGCGTTCTTGCCCGTGCGACGGCGGGGACGTCCGGATAGGGGTATGCCGTCGGCCGCGCGGGCAAGGTCGAACAGGTGTGTGCGTTCGGTGTCGTCGAGTTGCAGGGCGCGAGCGATCGCGTCGAGAACCGACGACGATGCGCCGGCGATTGCGCCGCGTTCGAGTTTGGCGTAGTACTCGACGCTCACTCCGGCAAGGGTTGCCACTTCGCTGCGGCGCAGCCCGGCCACGCGTCGGTTGGAGCCGGCGGGGAGGCCCGCGAGTTCGGGGGTCACCTTCGCGCGTCGCGACATCAGGAACTCGCGTACCTCGGAGTGATTGTCCATGAGAACGACGTTACGGCTCTCGAACGTGGAATGGGGTGCTCCCCTGATACACCCTTCGACAGGGACTCCCTCGCGACCGGGTTGGGGCGTTCACTGGAACACGACTGAGCAACCGTATGGATCGACTTAAGGACACAGTGGCTACCACCCTTCAGGCTCCAACGCCTCCGGCCGCCGAAACGCGGACACGCCTACCCCTCGCGACTCTCGCAGCGCTGGCGGTGATCGGCTTCGTGCTCGTCGCGATGGAAACCATGCCTGCCGGACTGCTGCCGATCATCGCCAACGGGATGAGCACTTCCGAAGGCACTATCGGTCTGTACGTGAGTGCATACGCGCTCGGCACGGTCATCGTGACGATTCCCGCCATCACCCTGACCAGGGGCATGCGTCGAAAGCCGCTGATCCTTGTCGCCATCCTCGGACTCATTCTGGCCAATACCACCACGGCGCTCTCGTCCGACGTCACCCTGTCGTTGGCGTCGCGATTCGTCGCCGGCTCGTTCTCCGGCATCATCTGGGGCATGCTCGCTGCCTATGGGCGCACGATCAGCCCCCCATCGCGGGCGGGACTGTCGTTGGCGATCGTTTCCGCCGGGGCGCCGGTCGGATTCGCCCTCGGGACGCCACTCGGTTCGTGGTTGGGAATGACCTTCGATTGGCGGTGGGCCTTCATCGGACTCTCGGCAGTCGCCCTCGTCGCCGGAGCCGCGATCGCCGTCATCGCCCCCGATGCGCCGGGCCAGTCCGGCAAATCCCGCCTCCCCATCGTGCGCGTGTTGCGCATCCCGGGCCTCCTCATCATCCTCGCCGTGATCTTCACGTGGATGCTCGCGCACAACACCATCTACACCTACATCTCCCCGTACCTGCGTGCCGCAAACAGCGACCTCACCGTCGACCTGCAACTCTTCATCTTCGGTGTCGCCTCGATCGTCGGCATTGTCATCACCGGCGCGCTCTTGGACCGCTATCCCCGCCCGCTGCTCCACGGCAGCGTCCTGGTGTTCATCGCGGCTGGCGGGGTTCTGCCGGTCGGACACACCTCGACCGTCGCCATAATCGTCGCGACGGTCCTGTGGGGAATCACCTTCGGCGGTGCGGCAGCCCAGCTCCAGGCAGCCCTGACGACCACCGGCGGCGCCGATTCAGACGTAGCGAACTCGTTCCTTCCGGTCGCGTTCAACCTCGCGATCTTCACCGCCGGCATCCTCGGCGCCGCACTGCTCACCAACTTCGACGGCCTTGTTCTGACCATCGTGATGATGGTCTCCGGCCTCGCCGCACTCGCCTTGACCATCTACGGGCGCCGAAACGCCTTCCCCGCCCACCTCTAACGCACAAGGAGCCAACTATGAAAGCCACCTACATGTTCGGACCCGGCGACGTCCGCATCATCGACGCCCCGGACCCCGCACTGAAGGACAGCACGGACGCCCTCGTTCGCATTGTGCGCGCGTGCGTGTGCGGATCCGACCTTCACCCGTATCACGGCATGAACGAGACTCCCGAGGGAGTCTCGATGGGGCACGAATTCATCGGCGTCGTCGAAGCGCTGGGCTCCGACGTGCGCACCCTGGCGGTCGGCGACCTGGTCATCGCACCGTTCGCGTTCTCCGACGGCACCTGCGAGTTCTGCACAGAAGGTCTCTACACCTCGTGTGTGCACGGCGGCTTCTGGGACATGCCCGGTATGGGCGGCGGCCAGGCCGAAGCCATCCGCGTCCCATTCGCCGACGGCACTCTCGTGAAGGTTCCCGGCGTCGACGAGAATTCGCCGCTGCTGACCTCGCTGCTCACCCTGTCTGACGTGTACGGAACCGGGTGGCACGCCGCTCACCGCGCCGGCGTCACCGCCGGCGACACGGTCGCGGTCATCGGTGACGGGGCCGTCGGCCTCCTGGCCGTGCTTTCCGCTAAGCAGCTGGGTGCCGAGCGCATCATCCTGATGGGACGCCACAAGGCCCGCACCGATCTCGGCATCGAGTTCGGCGCCACCGACGTCGTCGCCGAACGCGGCGAGGAAGGAATCGCGAAGGTCCGCGAACTCACCGGCGGTTTCGGTGCCCGCAAGGTGCTCGAAGCGGTCGGCCACATGCCCGCGTACGAGCAGGCCTACAAGATCGTCCGCCCCGGCGGCGTCATCAGCCGCGTCGGAGTGCCGCAGTACGAGAACGCCCCCGTCGGATTCGCCAGCCTCTTCGGCGGGAACATCACCCTCACCGGAGGCCCGGCGCCCGTGCGCGGGTACATCGAAAGACTGATGCCCGCCATCCTCAGCGGAAGTGTCAATCCCGGCAGAGTCTTCGACCGCACCGTCGGCCTCGACGGCGTGCCCGAGGCCTACCGCGCGATGGACGACCGCGAGGCCCTCAAGGTCATGATCACCTTCTAGCTGCTGCCCCACCTCTCGAAAGGAATCACCCGTGAATCTCGAACCGACCAGACCAACCACAAAGAACCCGCCCGAACAGTTCGCCGGCGACGTGTGGCTGGACATGATCGCCGTCCCCCACCAGGACGGTCAGCACCTGACCGTCGCCACCGTTCGCTTCGCCCCCGGCGCACGAACCGCCTGGCACTCCCACGCCCGCGGCCAATACGTCCGCATCACCCAGGGCATCGGCCGATTCGGCACCCGAGACGGCAGCATCATCGACGCCCACCCCGGCCAGACCGTCTACACCCCGCCCGGTCAGGAGCACTGGCACGCGGCTGCCGACGGCAGCTTCATGGAACATATCGCCATGACGGAGAACGCGGACGACCCCGCCACGACCACCACCTGGCTGGAACACATCACCGACGCCCAATACAACGGCGAGGCCGAGGCCGACGCGTGAACCCACGGGCCTGATCTGCTCACGCACACGGGAGGTTCGAGAGGCGTCAGCCGATGCTTGGGTCTTCGCAGGAACCCGTGGCCCACTCACCGTGTGAGGGACGCGGGCACCTCGTCGACGCGGCCGATTCCCGAACGATGCTGGCCTAACAATCCCGGCTGCCCGGCCGGGGCGCACGCGTTGACCCCGATTGCACGCGCCGCCGCCGTTCCTCGGCCGAGGGTGTTTTCGGCCAGAGCCGAGGTCGCCGGCGGGTTCGGGAGGGGTACGGTTGGCACCATGCGAGCCGGCACCGGAGTCGAGCGGGGAGAGTCGAACGCGCGTGCGCACGCGGCGCCCGAATCGGTGAGGAACCTCGCGATCGACCGGTTCAGGGGCGTGCTCGTGATCCTGATGGTGGGCGGCGACTATCTCAGCGGCGTGCGGGTGGTTCCGGCGTTGCTCAAGCACGCCCCCGACATCGGCTTCACCGTGGCGGACACGGTCGCCTCGGCCTTCGTCTTCGTGATCGGGTTGAACTACGGCACGTCCTTCGCGCGGCGGGCTCGATCCGGCACGGCCGCCGCCTATCGACACTTCGTCGTGAGGTATCTCGCCCTGATCGGGCTCGGCGCCCTCGTCGCGGGCGGGGCGGTGGTGTCCGGTGTGCCCACCGACTGGGGAGTGCTCCAGGCTCTCGGGGTGGCCGGCCTGATCTGCCTGGCGGTGATTCGGCTCCCGACCTGGGCCCGGTTCGCCATGGGGGCGCTGATGCTGATCGGCTATCAATACGTGCTCGGCCTGTCGATGCTCTCGACCGTGCTCCATACCGTGCACGGGGGACTCTTCGGCGCGCTGTCCTGGGCGGCGCTGCTGGTGCTGTCCACGGCCGTGGCGGATGTCTGGCGCAGCGGGCGCGCTCCCTACGCCATCTGCTGTGCCGCGTTGGCCGTCGCGGCCGCACTCTCCGCCGTGGTGGTGCCGGTGAGCAAGAACCGGGTGTCGCTGAGCTTCGTCTTGATCACCCTGGCGATCAGCGCGCTCGTCTTCCTCGCGTTCGAGTACGGCGCCCGATTCGCCCCACAGGGCGCCGGATTCTTCTGCTGGTGGGGCGAGAACGCGCTCGCGCTGTACTTCCTGCACCTGGTGATCCTCTCCCTTGTCGTTGTGCCTCCCGCCGCGTGGTGGTACGCCGAGGCTCCGGGCTGGCTCGCCGCGCTGCAACTGATCGTGATCCTCACCGTGCTGTCCGCGGTGGCATGGTGGATGCACCGGCGCGGACTGCGGCTCGGGTTGTAGGCGCCGCGACACGCGGACGGACCGGTCGCCGACCAATTCGGGGCGGCGAGGGTGCGCGCGGCGCTAGGTTTGGCTCGACATATTGGGTGTCACCGGCGGGTCCTTCCACGGCCCCGCCGGATAGATCTGAAAGGCAACGATGCCAGAAGAAAAGCCCGCCGGCAGAGTTCTCGGTGACAGCGAACACCTCGAGGCCCTCGGCTACCAGGATTCCTTCCACCGTTCGATGACGCTGTGGGGCAACTTCGCCCTCGGCTTCACCTATCTCTCGCCCCTCGTGGGGGTCTACTCGCTCTTCGCGCTCGCGCTCAGCGCCGGCGGTCCGCCATCCATCTTCTGGCTCGTGATTGTGGGTTCCGGCCAGTTGCTGGTGTCCCTCGTGTTCGGTGAGGTCGTCTCGCAGTACCCGATCCACGGCGGCATCTATCCCTGGGCGCGTCGGCTCTGGGGGCGGCGCTACGCCTGGATGGCGGCGTGGATCTACATCTGGGCGATGATCGTGTCTATCACCGCAATCGCGGAGTTCGGCAGCGGATTCTTCGCCAGCCTGTTCGGCTTCGCGCTGACCAAGGAGATCACCCTCCTGCTCTCCCTCGTGTTGCTCTTCATCGCGCTCGGGCTCAACTTCACCGGAACGAAGACCCTCGCGCGGGTCGCCAAGATCGGGCTCGCGGCCGAACTCGTCGGCGTGATCGGCGTCGGGCTCTACCTGCTGATCTTCCAGCGGCACCAGGGCTTCGAGGTCTTCTTCAACAGCATGGGCGTGGAGGGAAACGGGAGCTACTTCGGCGCCTTCCTCGGCGCAGCTCTTGCCGGACTCTTTCTGTTCTACGGGTTCGAGGCCTGCGGTGATGTCGCGGAGGAGGTCGCGAACCCGGCACGCCAGATCCCCAAGGCGATGATCATGACGATCCTCGTCGGCGGAGTCTCCGCGCTGTTTGCGTTCGGGGGATATGTGCTCGCCGCGCCGGACCTCGCGTCGATCGTCAGCGGCAAGGACCCGGATCCGATCCCGCACATCCTCGAATCGAGCCTCGGTGCGGTGGGGGCGAAGATCTTCCTGGTGGTGGCCCTCACCGCCTTCCTGTCCTGCGTGCTGAGCCTGCAGGCCGCGGCGAGCCGACTGCTCTTCTCATTCGGACGCGACGGCATGGTGCCCGGCCACCGCTGGTTGGCCAGGGTGTCGCCCAAGAGCAGGGTGCCGATCAACGCGCTCATCGTGGCGTGCGGCATCCCGGTGCTCATCTGTGTGCTGATCTACGTCGGGCCGGATGGGCTTCTCACCCAGGTAACCGCGTTCGCGGTGATCGGCATCTATGTGGCATTCCAGGCCGTGGTTCTCGCCGCCCTCCGCCAGCGGCTCAAGGGCTGGCGGCCCGCGGGGCCGTTCAACCTCGGTCGCGTCGGCTTCGCGGTGAACGTGGCGGCGCTGCTCTATGGGATCGCCGCGATGCTGCTGCTGGCCTGGCCCGGCCGCAGCGGAGTGCTGCTCAACGACTGGATCGTGCTGATCGGGTTGGGCGTGGTGGTGGGCACCGGCCTGCTCTACCTGTTCATCGCGCGGCCGGACCGTCACTCCGACGCCCCACAGGGCGACGCCGTGCAGGTCGCCGAGATGCTTCGGGGCCTCTCGAAGTAGCGTGCAACTGCCGATGCGGCTCTGCCTCGCGGAGGGAGTCGTGTCACGCCTTGGCGGGGAAATGTGCTCGCGGAGGGAGTAATGACTCCCTCCGCGAGACCCTTTCCCCCGCCACAGGCGAGAGCTGCGCAGCGAGCGGCGCTGGACACGGTGGCTTCAGGGCAAGCCTCATGTGCCGTCGAGCACATACTGCCTCGACTCACCCGGCGCGAGTTCGGAGCGAAGGCCGTCCACCACCACCGTGATCGGGGCCGCGCCGCTTCTCTCCACCGACACGGTGAGCAGCGTGTGGGAGAGTTCCAGCCGCAGTTGCTGCGACCGGTAGGTGAAGTCGAACGCGATCGAGTCGATCTCCGGGGGCAGCAGAGGATGCAGCCACAGCATGTCGGAACGCAGCTCCAGCCCCGGGTAGCAGCGGCCGACCATGTCGATGGAGCCGGCCATGGCGCCGACATGGATGCCGTCCCTGGTCGAGCCGCCCTGGATGTCGGAGAGATCGCTCTCAAGCGCCCGGGTGAGGAAGTCCCACGATCGCTCCCGTCGCTGCCGCGCCTCGATCCACGAGTGCACGACGTTGGACAGGGTCGAGCCGTAGGTAGATCTCTCGGTGTAGTGATTTACGGTGCGTACGACCGCCTCGGCGGGGAGCGGATAGCCCATCTCGCCGAGGAGCTCGCGCAGTTCCTCGGCAGAGAACAGGTAGAGCAGCATGAGGGCATCCGGCTGTTTGGACACCTTGTAGCGGTTGGTGCTGTCGCCCTCGGCGTTGAGGATCAGGTCGAGGCGACCGATCGACCCGTAGCGGCTTCGGTAACGCTCCCAGTCCAGCTCGGCGAGACTCTCGTAGCCCTCGAACTGCGCGATCGCGCCGTCGCGGAGGAACGGCACGGTGAGGCGCCTGCCGATGTCCAGCCAGCGATCCGCCTCTGTCGTGAGAAGCCCCAGCCGGTCCCAGAGCGGCCGACACGACCGGCTGGCCAGGAGCGTCACGGTGTCTGCCGCCCGTCGCAGCACCCACGCGGCCATCACGTTCGTGTACGCATTGTTGCGCAGCCCTTTTCCCGGCTCGTCCGGGTAGCCGTCGTGAAACTCGTCCGGCCCCATCACCCCGCTGATCGAGTACCGGCCGGTGGCCGGCTCGTGCCCGGCCAGATCCGCAAAGTAGCGGGCCACCTCGATCACCAGCTCGGCGCCCTGGTCTACCAGGAAGTTCAGGTCGCCCGTGGACTGGTAGTGCTGCCAGGCGCTGTACGCGATCCCCAGGCCGACGTGGCGCTGGCGATAGGAGTTGTCGGGCATCCAGGTTCCGGTCAGCGGGTTGAACAGCTCGCGAGGCGTGACCTCCCGGCCGTCGATGCCGCTCTGCCAGGGGAACATCGCGCCGCTGAGCCCCTCGGCGCGCGCGGCTGACCTGGCCTCGTCCAGCCGCCGGTAGCGGTAGCCGAGGAGCGTGCGGCTGAGGTCCGGTCGGCGGAGGGTGAGCGACGGGTAGACGAAGAGCTCATCCCAGAAGACGTGCCCGCCATAGCCCTCGCCGTGCAGCCCCCGCGCCGGGACACCGGCGTCGAGGTCGGCGGTCACCGAGGCGAGGGTCTGCAGCACGTGGAAGGTGTTGAGGTTGAGGGCGAGGGACTGGCGCTCGCCGGAGCGCAACTCGACCCGGAACTCGTCCCAGAGAATCCGCCACGCCCGCTCGTGCGCGGCGAGCAGGGCGTCCGCACCCGGTGTCCGGCCGAGCAGGGTCGCGGCCGCCTCGGCCGGTGAGGATATCGCGCGGTCCCGCGAGGTGCGCACCACCACGACCTTCTCGATTCGGATGCCGTGCCCGGCGGTCACGGTGAGGTCGAGTTCGTGGGCGACCCAGCCCTCCTCGTCGACCAGGAAGCTGCGGGTCGGAGTCAGCCGGTGGGCCCCGTCGAACGCCCGCGTGCGGGCGGCGGTCGCGATGTGGATGCCGGACCGGATGGTCTCCATCTCGAGCAGGATGCTCTCCGCATCGAGCTCTTGCGTCTTGCGGGCCGCGAGATGCCGCCGGGTGAGCAGGGGCGACCCGGCGGCGTTGCGGTTAGTCACCCGACCGTCGATGGCCGACCGCACGGTGAGCGCTCCGCTCCAGTTCTCCGGTTCGATCGTGGTCTCGATCATCGCCGTGTGCGCGCTGGCCTGGGAGACCAGCCGCCGAGACCGCACGCGAGTGATCCGGCCGTCGTCGTCGGTGAATCGGAGGTCACGGGTCAGCAGGGCCCGCCGCAGGTCCAGTTCCTGCCGATAGTCGAGCAGCCGCGCGGTCGACGGCGCGAACCAGGCCCCGCCATCCACCCGGAACCAGAGGGGTAGCCAGTTCGGGGCATTCACCATGGCCTCGCTCTCGGTGGCGACGCCGTCCCGTTCGCTCCTGACGGTGTTGTAGACGCCGGCGAAGTAGGTGCCGGGGTAGTGAACGCCGTCTGCGTCGGTCTCCGCCGCGGCGCCGCGTGTTCCCCAGTAGCCGTTGGCCAGGGTGCACAGCGCCTCTCGGGTGCCCTCCTGCGCCGCATCGAATCCGTCGTAGCTCAGCATCCACTGGCTTGTGGCGCCATCGCGGCCCGCCGCATCGAGGTCCAGGTCGCGAAGATCGCGCACGACCACGTCGGCGCCGGCGACCAGAAGAGGCGAGTTCTCGGGGGATCGATCGAGTCCCACCACGAGGCCGAAGCCGCCTGCCGCCCCGGCCCGCACTCCAGAGACGGCGTCCTCGACCATGACCGTGCGGTCCGGCTCGACGGCGAGGGCACGGCAGGCCTCGAGAAACGGGGCGGGACTCGGCTTGCCGGCGAGTCGCAGGCGTCGGAGGTCGTTGCCGTCAACGCGCACGTCGAAGAGGCCACCGACCCCCGCCGCCTCCAGAACTCTCTCGGCATTCCGGCTCGACGTGACGACGGCGGTGCGGATGCCGCGTCCGCGAACCGCCCGCAGGAACTCGACGGTGCCCGGCACCGTGCTGACTCCGGTCGTCGCGAGTTCTGCCTCGAAGAGGCGTTGCTTCTGCAGAGCGAGGACCGCGATCGACTCGGCGTCTTGCGTGATTGCCCTCGAGGCCAGGAATTCCCGGATACCGTCCTCCCGCGTGCGACCGTCGAGGTGGCTGCGGTAGTCGGCGTCGTCGAAGGGTTGGGCCGTCGGAGCGAGCCGGGGGAGCGCCTCGTCGAAGAGCCTCTTCCACGCTCTCGCGTGCACGCTCGCGGTGTCGGTGACGACACCGTCCAGGTCGAGGATGACGGCGTCGAATGGCGACGAGGGCGTTTCGTGAGTGCTGCCTGGCCGCTCGCTCATCGGTCCAGTCTCGTGCCGCCGGCCGCCTCCGACAGTGGCTTTGGTCCCGCTCACGGAGCCCGGATGACCAATGGATTCCTCGACTTTTTGGGCGGACGGAGCTGTCCCCTGAACGGGGGACAATACCCCCAAAAGGCCCTCGAAAAGGGGTACAACCGGGCGAATATAGGGGATTTTTCAGCCGTGCTGTGTTTAGCCTGTAATCGGCACCATCCGCCGCGACACCTCCGGTTGACTTTTAGGTCATGTGGGTCACGCGCGTTGATCGTGTCGTTTCAGTTCAGCAGGTGAAGGGCACAGAGAGCCCCACCGCCAACGCCATCGTCGCCGTTGCCCGACACACACGTGCCGGGCGCGAGTGATCGCGCCTGCCCAACGGAATGGAGATCAGCATCATGGCACCACTCTGGAAAGACAGACCCTTTCGCGGCAACCGCCGCTCCCAGCACACCCCACTCGCCCGTGTCGCCGAGAACGGCGCGGCCAACTCGCCGACACTCGTGCTCTTCGTGCTCATCGCCACGATCGGCGTGCTCGCGTACACGTTCTTCCTCCTCAACCCGGCCAATCGCGGGGACTGGTTGCCCTATAGCCTCGTGATCACCGCCGAGGTGATCCTGGTGACCCAGGCCCTCGTCTCGATGTGGACGATCCTCTCGGGAGGAGTCGATCCCCGGGACTTCGCCTTCCATCACTCCCAGGAGCGCATCTTCGATGCCGGAACCATCGAGGAGGAGGGCACCGAGTCGAGCCCGAAGGACTGGGCGATCTTCCTCGACGACAAGCGTGTCGGCGTCGACGTGTTCATCACCGTCTACGGCGAGGAGCTGGCGAAGATCCGCCGCACCGCCACGGCGGCCGTCGCGATGCGCGGCGAGCACGTCACGTGGATCCTCGACGACGGCGGGTCGGATGCTGTGCGCGACATGGCGGCGGACGTCGGGGCCCGCTATGTGCGGCGACTGAGCAACCACGGCGCGAAGGCCGGCAACGTCAACCACGCGCTGTCGATCAGCAACGGCGAGTTCTACGCGATCTTCGACGCCGACTTCGTGCCGAAGGAGGACTTCCTCTACGAGACGGTCCCGTTCTTCATCGACGGCAACGTCGCATTCGTGCAGACGCCGCAGACCTACGGCAACATCAAGAACCTCGTCTCGAGCGGCGCCGGATTCATGCAGTCTGTGTTCTACCGGTTCATCCAGCCCGGTCGCAACCGCTTCAATGCCGCGTTCTGCGTCGGCACCAACGTGATCTTCCGTCGCGAGGCCATCAACGACATCGGCGGCATGTTCACCGACTCCAAGTCGGAGGACGTATGGACCTCGCTCATGCTTCACGAGAAGGGCTGGCGTTCCGTCTACATCCCCGTGACGCTCGCGGTCGGCGACGCTCCGGAGACCGTGGAGGACTACACCAAGCAGCAGCTGCGTTGGGCATCCGGCGGTTTCGAGATCCTCATGCGGCACAACCCGCTCAACCCGCGCCACCGCCTCACCATGGACCAGCGGCTCCAGTACACGGTCACGGCCACCCACTACCTCGTCGGGATCACCCCGCTGCTGCTGCTGCTCGTGCCGCCGCTCGAGATCTACTTCGATCTGCGACCGGTGAACCTCACCGTGACCTGGCTCACCTGGTTGCTCTTCTACCTGGGCTTCTACGGCCTGCAGATCATGCTCGCCTTCAACACCATGGGCTCGTTCCGACCGGCCACGCTCGTGATGGCCACCGTGTCGTTCCCCATCTACATCCGGGCGTTCATCAACGTGTTCGCCGCACGGGAGCAGAAGTGGCACGTCACGGGAGGCGCCGGCAAACGAGTCTCGCCATTCAACTTCATGATTCCGCAGGTGCTCGTCTTCGCGTTCCTGCTGCTGACCTCGGGGGTGGCGATCATGAAGGATGTCGGCCACGGCACGCTCACCCTCGCCACCGCCTGGAATCTCACGAGCACGGCCGTCTTCGCGGTGTTCATCGTTGCGGCACTGAAGGAGGCGCACGTCGCCCGCGTGACGGTGCCCGATGCTCCCCAGCTCTATCCGACCTTCGCCCGGCCGCCCGTGGCTCGATCCGCGCACCGCGCCCCGGCCGCCCGGGCGGTCCCGGCCACGCAGGCGGTTCCGGCCACGCAGGTCGTACCGGCCACTCAAGCCGCTCCGGCCCCTCAGGCCGCTCCGGCCATGCGGGCCGTACCAGCCACGCAGGCCGTACCGGCCACGCAGGCCGCTCCGACGGTGCCTTCCCATGCTTTTGACTCGAAAGGAATGGTGACCCGATGACCTGGGGAAACCGATTCCGCCTTCTCGGCGGACTGTTCATCGTGCTCGCGATCGTCGCGGGAGCCACGCTCGTGCTCAACCAACGCGAGAACCAGGTGGCGAGCGGCTCCGCGTCGATCAACGCCATCTCGTACTCCGTCGGCTCCGACTACGCCGGCTCCGTCGTGAGCCAGGCCGTGAAGGCGGGTGACAAGGTCAAGAAGGGGGACCCCCTCATGACCATTCAGAGCGCGACCCTCCTGCGCGACCTCTCATCGCCCAAGACCGTGCCGGTGAGCGCCGCGTACACCACGTCGAAGGACGGCACCCTCACGCTCATGGCCACCGAGCCCGGTGTGGTATCCGACATCAAGGCCCAGGTCGGCGGACTCGTCGGTGCCGGCCAGCCGCTCGCCACGATCGACCGCACCGGCCCCTTCTTCGTGCTCGCCAAGTTCCGGGTCGACTCCTACGACTTCGCGCGCGTCGAGAAGGGCGCTCGCGTGGAAATCGTGCTGCCCAACCACCAGCGGGTCACCGGCACGGTGGCCGACGTCAAGGTGCAGACGGTTGCCGGCGCAGCGGATGCCGCGATCAAGATCACGAGCAAGGACCTCATCGCGGGAAGCCACGACGGGCTCGTCGAACCGGGAACCCCGGTGACGGCGATCATGCACTTACGCGACGACGGACCCCTCGCCGGCGTGAAGGACTCGTTCTTCTCGCTGCTCGAGCAGATTGGAATCTGATGAATCGCACGACCATCACCCGCGGCACGGTCACCCTGGCGGCGGGGGTGGCGATTCTGCTCGCCGTCGCTGCCTGCGGGAGCCCCAGCGCGCCCGCCGACCCCTCGACGACCTCCGTTCTGCCCGACTCGCAGATCGGCTCGACCGTGGCGAAGCTGCCCGCCAAATCGGTGGGAAAGGTGCCGACCATGCGACTGGCGAAGGGGCTCGCTCCGCCGACCAACCGCTGGTTCTCCGGCCTGGTCTTCGGCGAGAAGCCGCTTCCTGTCTTCCCGCTCCCGCTCTCGTTCGGTCTCACCGACTCCGGTTTCACGCTCGGACTGCCCACCGTCACCACCACTCCGAACACCATCACGGGCGGCAACACTCCGAGCGTCACGGTGGATGCCGGGGCGGCACGGAGCCAGATCACCGCCTATGACGACGTCTCGGTGACAATCGCCCAGCTCGACGGCTCGGGCGCCCAGCTTGGCTCGACCGTGATCGCCGAGGGTTCGCCGCTCGTGAGCTTCACCGCGGCGAAGAAGCTGACTATGCGGATGGGGCAGCAATTCACGGAGGCCGGCGCCGGCGTCTGGTCCACCAGGGTCGGCGACACCACCTACGGCCTGCGGACGGCGGGCACGGTGGCGAAGGACGGCACCACCCTCTCGCTCGACAAGGGGGATGCCGCGGTCTGGTTCCCCGTGCCAAAGGACGGCACGCTCAAGGCCGTCGCCGCCCACGCGGCACCCCTGCAGTCGGTGACCCTCGACTACACCGCGGACAGCCCGAACGCCACGACCAGGCTCGGCTACCGCACGCAGGGACAGAAGGACACGCTCATCGCCACGCTGCCGCACCAGCAGAAGGCGATGTCCACGCCGGCGTGCACCCTCGGCAGCTATCCGTCCGCCTACGGCACAATGTCCCTCTGTGCCGGCACCTCCCTGGCCTGGAGCACCCCGGTCGTCACGCCGTCAGACGCCCTCGATGTCAAGTCGCTCAGCGAGTCGGACAAGAGCGCCCTGCGCACCCAACTGGGCAAGGACGTCGCCGCGACGATCGCACTGCCGGCGGACACCTACTTCGGCGGCAAGGCGCTCTACCGGCTCGCCAACCTGCTCACCCTCGCCGACCAGCTCGGCGATACCGCTGCGGCCAAGTCCGTCGGGTCGACCCTGGGCGCGGCCCTGCGCCAGTGGACCAATCAGGCAGGCTGCAAGTCGGGCACGGAGCGCTGCTTCGTCTACGACGCGAAAATGAAGGGACTCGTCGGGCTCCCGGCGTCGTTCGGGTCAGAGGAGTTCAACGACCACAACTTCCATTACGGCTACTTCCTCTACGCGGCGAGCGTCGCCGCGGCGCAGGATGTCGTGCTGCGCAAGGACATCACCCCGGTGATGAACCTCATCGCGGCCGATCTCGCCACCAGCGGCCCGTCGAAGTACTTCCCGGACCGCCGCGGATTCGACGCCTACGCCGGGCACTCCTGGGCATCCGGCTACTCGCCGTTCGCAGACGGCAACAACCTCGAGTCGAGTTCGGAGGCGGTGAGCGCCTGGAACGGTCTCGCGCTCTGGAGCGGCGTCACGGGGAATACGCCCCTGAAGAAGGAGGCGTTGTGGATACTCTCGGGCGAGGCGGCATCCGGCAAGGCGTACTGGACCGACTTCACCACCACCGATGCCGTGTACACCGGATACGCGCACTCGATAGTCGCCCTCAACTGGGGCGGCAAGCGGGACTACTCCACCTGGTTCAGCGCGGAGGCGAATGCCAAGATGGGCATCCAGCTCATTCCGATGAGCCCTGTCTCGACGTATCTCGCCGGGGACGCCGCGCGCATCGGCAAGAACGTTGCCGAGGCGACACCGGCAGGCTATAGCGTGCAGTTCGGCGACTACCTGCTGATGTACTCGGCCCTCGCCGGGCCCGAGCAGGCGAAGACCGCCCTCGCCGCAGCTCGGGACCTGCCGGAGAAGTTCATCGACGACGGAAACTCCCGCAGCTACCTGCTCGCCTGGATCATGACCCGCTAGGTGCACTGCCCGTGGACCTTGGTTCACCGGCTGATGGGCGGGCTCCGATCGCCTGGCACGCGTTGTGCAGGACGGTGCCGCCGTCCACGGGTGCCCACCCCCGCAGACTCCAGATGTGCAGGACGCGTTGCGCAGGACGGCAGGACGGGTTCCGCAGGACGACTCGGGCGGACGGCGAGGTTGCCTGCAGTGTCCTGCACAGGCTGTCCTGCACAACTAGAGTCTGCGGGGTATACACCCAAGCCTCCGGGCCCCGTCCTGCAGAACACGGTCCGACCGACGGCGGAGGGCGGCCGCGAGCGGTCGAGGTCCACAACCACGAGATCCGCAACATCGCCGACCGCGACACGCGAACGTCCGTAGCGGTGTTTCGGAGTCGAAGCAGCATCAGCGTCGAGCCTTCGCGTCGACGTCGAACTCGATGTGCAGCAGCCCGTGTCGGCGGCCGTTCGTCGCAGCCGGGGAGAACAAACCGAGGAGCACGAGCACCAGCCCCACCTCGAGCATCCCGATCACGATGTACGCGACCTGCAACGGGCTGAAGGGGATGAAGACCATCTGCACGAAGATCCAGATGAGCATCTCGTACCCGCAGGTCGCGGCCGCGAGAAGGTGCCAGCGCTCGCGCCGGAAGGTCAGGACGAAGGCCGCGCCGTGCAGTCCACCCACCAGCACCGCAAGCAGAATTCCGGGCACGAGGTAGGACGAGAAGGGGGAGCCTGTCAGGTAGGCCGTGGGCGGCGAGAGCACGGTCGCGAGATCGGGGGAGACCGAGCCGATGATGAGCGCGACTCCGCCGGCGATGGCGCTCACCGCGACGAGCGCGAGCACCCAAGTGAGCACCTGGCGGACAGCCCGGGAGAGATCCATGAGTCGCCTCGTTTCTCCCGCCGCGGCGGGCGTCGTCTGCGCACCATGCTGCCGCGCAGCGGGGAGGGGGAGAGAGCCTAAAGTCCCACGGGCGCCGCGGTCACGAGGAGAAACCTTCGAGTTTGCGCAAGGGCCTCCCCAATTCGGCGAAACAGGAGGACGGTGTTGATATGAAAATCGTTTCGTACGGCGGCGAGTCCTTCATCACGAGCGACGACGCGGCGGAGGCGCTGTTGCTCTTTGCGGCCGCCGCCGCCATCAACAACATCGCCGAGGTCATCGAGGTGCCTTCGTTGCGCGACGACGGGCGGCTCATCACGGTCAGCCTCGTGATCGGACCGGCCAGCGAACTCATCGCCTTCGACGTGGATTCGGACTTCGACGAGCCCGACACCTCTGATTCCGTGCGGCTCCTGCGAGAGCGGGCAGCGACTCTCGGCGCGTCGAGCCATGTGCTGCACGCCTCGCCGTTCGAGAGCGCTGATTCGACGTCGGAGTACTCCGACGACGTGTGAGCTCTTCCAGCGGCTACGTTGGGCCGCCGTCGGTCAGGCGATGACGCGCATCTCGGCGGTCGGTGTCGCCACCATGCGTTCGATGCCCCGAACCGCGAGACGCAGTTCGAGTTCATTCATCACGAGGGCGGCGAGGTCTGTGAGCGTGGCGAGTTCGGCATCTGTGGCCTTCCTCGGGGAGAAGTCGAGAACACAGAGGGTGCCGAGCTGGAACCCGTCGTGGGTGCGAAGCGGCACTCCGGCGTAGAACTGGAGGCCGAATTCTCCCGCGACGAGAGGATTGGCCAACGCCCTCGGATCGATTCGTGCGTCTTCCACCACCCACGGTCCGTCCTGCAGGATCGCGGATGCGCAGAGTCCCGCATCGCGTCCGATCTCGTCGATGTCGAGACCGTGATGCGAGGAGAACCAGATCCTGTCGTGGTCCACGACGCTCACGATCGCGATCGGAACGGAGAACACTCGGGCGGCGATCGCAGTGATGCGGTCGAACGATCCGTTCTGCGGCGCGTTGACGAGGTCGTAGCGGCGAATCGCCTCGAGGCGCTCCGACTCGTTCGCCGGGATGAGCTGAAGATCGTGCCGGTGCCGTCCGGTCTCGGAGATCACCGCCTGCCTCAGCGCGAGAACGAGGTCGTCGGCATCCGGCCTGTCGTCCGGATTCTGCGCGGTCATCGCGGAGAGGAGTATCCGCCAGTCCTCCGGCAGGTCGTCCGGCAGGTGCGGCGCGCCGAGCACCCTTGCTACGGCGGATGGCACGGGGTCGCCCGGGAAGGCGACCTCACGCGTGAAGCACTCGAGAAGCACCAGACCGAGCGAATAGACGTCGCTCGGAGGACCGACCGGAGTCTGGCGAACCTGTTCCGGGCTGAGGTACGCCGCCGTGCCGGTGGTGAGGCCGACCGCGGTGGAGCGCTCGTCGTCGGTGCGCAGGGCAATCCCGAAGTCGGTGAGCTTGGCCCGGGGACGCGTGCTGTGGTTCTGGTAGTCCACCATGAGGATGTTCGCCGGCTTGATGTCCCGGTGCACCACCCCCAGGTGGTGGATGTACTGCAGGCCCTCGGCCAGGTCGTAGCCGATGTGGGCGATCTCCCGCGGGGTGAGCGGCTCGCGGGCGATGCGCCTCTTCAGGTCCTCGCCCTCGACGAGCGCCATAACGAAGTAGATGCGAGGGCTGTCGAACTCGTCCCGGTCGATGGCCGCGTCGAGGAGGGTGACGAGACTGTGGTGGTTGAGACTGGCGAGCACGTTGACCTCCGCCTCTTGGCGGCGGGTCTCGGTCTCGTCGGTGCTCGCCGGGAAGATCTTGACGGCGACGTCCCTCGCGAGGAACTCGTCGTGAGCGCGGTAGACGGAACCGCCGCCACCGCGTCCGAGGAGTTCGCCGACACGGTACCGACCGCGCAGCAGCACTTGCTCCGGTGCATCCACGTCTGCCATCTCCTGACTGCGCCTCCGCTCGGGTGCGGGTGCGAGTTAATTCTCGCGTAATGAATGACCGGGGCAAGATTTCGGCGTGACGGTTGACAATCGACCGCGTCCGCAGTAAAAGAAGCAGGTCAGGGAAGCCTGACCTTGCTGGACGGGCGAGCCCGGGCGTGTTTTGCTGTGCACGTGAGCACAGACCAGCCGATTCCCCAGCAGCACGACCTCGAACCCCATCGGGACGGCACCGCCCAGCGTCTCAACTGGCTGCGAGCGGGAGTGCTCGGTGCCAACGACGGCATCGTGTCCGTCGCCGCGCTCGTGGTGGGAGTCGCCGGGGCGACCACCAATACCGCCGTGATCCTCACCGCCGGCGTGGCCGCCCTCGTCGGTGGTGGCATCTCCATGGCGCTGGGCGAGTACGTCTCGGTGAGCAGTCAGCGCGACAGCGAACGTGCCCTGATCGCGAAGGAGCGACGCGAACTGCTGGAGTCGCCAGAGGAGGAGCTGGCCGAGCTCGCCGGAATCTACCGGTCGAAGGGCCTCTCCGAGGAGACCTCGTGGCAGGTGGCCACCGAACTGACCAAACACGACGCTCTTGCCGCCCATCTCTCGGCCGAGCTCAACATCGTGGAGAACGACGTAGCGAGCCCCTGGCACGCGGCGTTCGCCTCGGCCGTGGCCTTCCTCATCGGCGGCCTGCTTCCCCTCATCGTGATCCTTCTGCCGCCGGCCGCCTGGCGGGTTCCAGCCACCTTCGTGGTCGTGCTCATCGCCCTCGCCGCGACCGGTCTGGTCGGGGCGCATCTCGGCGGCAGCTCGCGTCTCACCGCCGCCGTGCGCGTCGTCGTCGGGGGCGCGTTGGCCCTCATCGTCACCTTCGCCATCGGTGCGCTCCTCGGCACGACCGGCATAGTGTAGCCGACGGGCCCGCATCCTGATGTAACCTCAGCCCCATGACCGGCGACGACAGCGAGCGAGCCCCGTACCGGCGCCGATTCCTCCGCGGGGCGGCCTGGACGGCGGCCGGGCTGGCCGTCGGAACCGCGGCGGGCGTCGGGATCGGTTCGCTCGTCGGCACCTCGACGCCCCGAAAGACGGACCTTCCGGAACGGAGCGGGGGCGCCGGCTTCGACCATCTCGTGGTGCTGATGTTCGAGAACCGCTCGTTCGATAATCTGCTCGGCTACCTCTACTCGTCGCAGGGCTTCCCCCTGCCGGCCGGCCAGGTGTTCGACGGGCTCGAGGGCACCCCGAAGACCAACACCGCACCAGACGGCACTGTCGTCTCCGCCCATCCGTACAGCGGGCCCACCGACGCCGTCATGAGCAGCCCCAACCCGAACGCCGGCGAGGAGTATCCGCACATCAACACGCAACTCTTCGGGGTGGTCGACCCGCCGGAAAATGCCACGGCCAAGGTCGGGTCGATGCGGGCGCCCTTCAACGCCCCGCCCACTGGCGCACGGCCGACGATGTCGGGCTTCGTCGAGGATTACATCAACGCCTACCGGGTGCACCACCAGGGCGTCGAGCCCACGCCCGAGCAGTACGGCGTGATCATGGGCAGCTTCACCCCGTCGATGCTGCCCGTGTTCTCGACCCTGGCGAAGGACTTCGCGGTCTACGACCACTGGTTCAGCGCCGTGCCGTCGCAGACCTTCTGCAACCGCTCGTTCTTCCACGCGTCGACCTCGCACGGCTTCGTGGACAATAAGGGCAAGCTGGGCTTCGCCAAGTGGATAGATCCCCAGCGCAACACCGCGCCCACGATCTTCAACCGGCTCGAGGACGCGGGCATCCGCTGGGCCGTCTACTTCGACGAGAGCCAACTGGTGTCTCTGACCGGGCTCATCCACGCGCCGCAGCTCGAACCGTATTGGAAGACCAACTTCCGCACCATGAAGCAGTTCCACGAGGATGCGGCGGCCGGGACCCTGCCCGCCTACAGCTTCATCGAGCCGCGCATGATCTACAACCACAACGACATGCATCCACCGGTGGGGGCAATGACGGCCGCCGAGGTGGACGGCAAGACGGTCGTGGGCGGCGGGGTCTCGGATGCCCGGGCGGGGGACGCCCTGCTGCACGAGGTCTACGAGTCGGTGCGCACGAGCGCCTCGCACGACGGGTCGAACGCGCTCAACACGATGCTGCTCGTCACCTTCGACGAGACCGGTGGCACCTTCGATCACGTGCCGCCGCCGGCCGCCGCGCCCCCGGGCGACTCGGCGTCGAGCCCCGGCGAGTTCGGCTTCGGTTTCGACCGGCTCGGGGTGCGCGTGCCGACGATAGCGATCTCGGCCTACACCCCGGCGGGGACGGTGATCAATCAGCGCATGCACCACGGAGCGGTGATCGGCACACTCTGCGAGAAGTACGACCTGCCGCCGCTCACCGAGCGCGACCGGCAGACCAGGACCCTCGCCACCGCCACGACCGGGACCTCGCCTCGGCAACCGTCCACCTGGCCGGTCACCACCGCGCACTATGTGCCGCCGAACCCCGAGGCCACGGCGCCCGCCACGGGGGCGAGCGGAGGCCCGGCCCTCAGCCCGCCCGCCGTCGCCCTGCTGAGCATCCTGCTCGCCAAGTACGGACAGCCGGGGGACCCGCTGCCGAAGACCTACACCGACGCGCACGAACTGCTCGAGAAACACGGCCGACAACTCTTCGGCTGACCCTCCTCCCCACGACGCGGGAGGGGTGGGACTTCGAGGGCGAGTCGTGCTTAAGAGTACGCTGGCGGCAGTCTAGGACCTTCGGCCCTGTCCGCCTGTTTGGCCCTCTGTCTACCCTGTCAGAGGCAACGAAAGGATCATCACCGAATGGCATCGTCCTCGGAATCCACCTCGCACGAACTCGCAACCCGATCCAGTTACCCGCTTCACGTGGTGGACGAATGGTGGAGGGCCGCCAACTATCTCACAGTGGGACAGATCTACCTCAAGACGAACCCGTTGCTCACCGCCGATCTCACCCCCGAGCACATCAAGCCGAGGCTGCTCGGCCACTGGGGCACGTCGCCGGCGCTCAACCTCATCTACGCGCACCTGAACCGCATCATCGTGCAGCGCGAGGCGAACGTGCTCTACGTCGCGGGACCGGGGCACGGCGGACCGGCCATGGTCGCCAACGCCTGGCTCGACGGCACGTATTCGGACCTGTTCCCCAACGTGAGCCAGGATGCCGCCGGCATGGCGGAGCTGTTCCGGCAGTTCTCCTTCCCCGGCGGCATCCCGTCGCACGCCTCGCCCGAGACGCCCGGATCCATTCACGAGGGCGGGGAGCTCGGCTATTCGCTGGTTCACGCCTACGGGGCCGCGCTGGACAACCCGTCGCTCACCGTGGCCTGCGTGATCGGCGACGGAGAGGCCGAGACGGGCACCCTTGCCGCGAGCTGGCACCTCAACAAGTTCCTCAACCCGCAGACCGACGGCGTCGTGCTGCCGATCCTCAACCTCAACGGCTACAAGATCGCGAACCCCGCGGTGCTCGCCAGGATCCCGGAGGACGAGCTGCTCGCCCTCTTCCGCGGCTACGGCTACTCACCGCGAATCGTCTCGGGCGGGTTCGACGGCGAGGATCCGATGGCCGTGCACGACGCCATGGCCTCGGTGCTCGAGCAGGCGTTCGACGACATCCAGAGCATCAAGCGTCGCGCGAGAAGCGGCCGCTCCGTGGGGCGGCCGGCCTGGCCGATGATCATCCTGCGCACGCCGAAGGGCTGGACGGGCCCTCGGTTCGTCGACGGGGTGCCGGTGGAGGGCACCTGGCGTGCCCACCAGGTGCCGCTCGCCGAGGTGCGCGAGAACCCGGAACACCTGGCCCTGCTCGAGGCGTGGATGCACAGCTATCACCCGCGGGAGCTCTTCGACCGCGAGGGCAAGCCCACTCCCACCCTCGAGTCGATCAGGCCCCGAGGCACGAAGCGGATGAGCGCCATCCCCGCCTCCAATGGCGGCCTGCTGCTGCGTGACCTCGCCCTCCCGCCGATCGAGAACCGGCAGGTGGATGTGAGCGCGCGCCGCGGGGTCACGTCGGAGGCCACTCGGGTGCTCGGACACTGGCTCGCCGATGTGGTCAAGGCCAATCCAGACAACTTCCGCATCTTCGGACCGGACGAGACGGCCTCCAACCGCCTGGACGGAGTGTACGAGGTCACCGCCAAGCAGTGGCAGGGCTCGTTCGAGCCGACCGACGAACACCTCGAACCCGAGGGCAAGGTCATCGAGATCCTGAGTGAGAACCTCATCCAGGGCCTGCTCGAGGGCTACCTGCTGAGCGGCAGGCACGGGCTGATGAACTCGTACGAGGCGTTCATCCACGTGGTCGACTCCATGTTCAATCAGCACGCGAAGTGGCTGGAGTCGAGCGCGCACGTGCCCTGGCGGCGCCCGGTCGCCTCCTTCACCTACCTGCTGAGTTCGCACGTCTGGCGGCAGGATCACAACGGGTTCTCGCACCAGGATCCCGGATTCCTCAACCACGTGGTGAGCAAGAGCGCCAAGGTCGTTCGGGTGTATCTCCCGTCAGACGCCAACGGCCTGCTCGTGACCGCCGAGCACTGCCTGGCCACCCGCGACTACGTGAACGTGATCGTGGCCGGCAAGCAGCCGGCGCCGACCTTCCTCAGCCTCGAGGAGTCGCGCATCCACGGCGCGCGGGGAATCGGCATCTGGGACTGGGCAGGCACCGAGCGCGATGGAGAAGACGTCCACGTCGTTCTCGCGGCGGCCGGGGACGTTCCGACGCTCGAGGCCATGGCGGCGGTGCACCTGCTTCGGCAGAACATCCCCGAGCTTCGGGTGCGCTTCGTCAACGTCGTCGACCTGATGCGGCTGCAGGATCCGCTCGAGCACCCGCACGGCATGCCGAACAACGACTTCGACGCCATCTTCACCACGAGCAAGCCGGTGATCTTCGCCTTCCACGGCTACCCGGCCCTCGTGCACCAGCTCGCCTATCGCCGCACCAACCATGACAACATCCACGTGCGCGGCTTCAAGGAGAAGGGCACGACGACGACGCCGTTCGACATGCTCATGCTCAACGATCTCGATCGCTACCGCCTCGCGATGGACGTGATCCGGCACGTGCCAGGGCTCGGCGAACGCTACGCGGGGCTCGCCCAGCACTTCGACGACGAGCGCGCCCGCCATCGTGCCTACGCCTACGAGAATGGCATCGACAGCCCGGATGTTCTCGGCTGGGGCTGGCTCGACCCCCGGCCCGGCCAGACCGAGGAGCCGACCGGAGACGCCATGGACACCGGGGCGGACGCCGTCCTGGGCGCCTGAGGCGTGGGATGACAACGGGAGTCGCCGGGCGATCTCTCGCGCCGGAGACGGTCGGTTCGCTGTCGATCGAGGATGCGGCGGCGCGCGACGTGGACGAGGTCGCGGACGCGCTCGGCTCGACGCCCGGCGGCCTGACCAGCGCCGAGGCGGCTCGTCGGCTGGCGCTGGTCGGGCCGAACGCGCTCAGAACCCACAAGGCGAACGGCTGGGCGGTGCTCGGCCGCCAGCTGCGCAGCCCCATCCTGATCCTGCTGGTGGTCACGGCCGGCATCTCGCTCTTCGTCGGGCAGACCACCGACTCGATCGTGATCGGCCTGATCGTGATCGTGAGCGTGGGACTCGGCTTCGGCAACGAATACCGGGCCGAACGGGCGTCGGAGGCGCTGCATTCCAACATCGCCCATCGCGCGATCGCGATTCGCGACGGCAGCCCCATCGAGGTGAACGTGATCGACCTCGTCCCCGGCGATGTCGTGCGCCTCGCGCTCGGCGCGGTGATCCCGGCGGACATCCGGGTGATCGCCAGCGAAGACCTGCTCTGTGAGGAGGGGATCCTCACCGGGGAGTCGCTGCCGGTGGAGAAGTCGGTCGCGCCGGTGTTGGCCGGCGCCGCCCTCGGCGACCTCAGCTCCTGCGTCTTCATGGGCACGATCATCCACGCCGGAAGCTGCACGGGGATGGTCGTGGCGACCGGCGGCCGGGCCGAATTCGGACGCATCGCGATGGGCCTGAGCACCCGGCAGCCCCAGACGGAGTTCCAGCTGGGCCTGAGCCGGTTCTCGGTGCTGCTGCTCGAGGTGGCCATCGCCCTCACGGCCCTGATCTTTGTGGCGAACCTTCTGCTGCACCGCCCGCTGCTCGAATCGCTGCTCTTCTCGCTCGCCATCGCCGTGGGCATCACCCCGCAGCTGCTGCCGGCCGTGGTGAGCACGAGCCTGGCCACCGGCAGCCGGGCGCTCGCCCGTCGCCGGGTGCTCGTCAAGCGCCTCATCTGCATCGAGGACCTCGGCGACATGGATGTGCTGGTCACCGACAAGACCGGCACCCTCACCGAGGGCCGGATCGGCTTCACGGCCGCCCTCCCCGCCGACGGCGGGCCGACCGCCCGGGAGGTCTTCCGTTGGGGGTTGCTGGCGACCGAGGTGGACTACTCGCGGCCGAAGGTGTCCGTTCTGGGCCAGAACCCCCTGGACTCGGCCCTCTGGGAATCGCCGGATGCCGCGGCCGTCGACGTGGCCACGGTCACCCAGCTCGACGTGACGCCCTTCGACCACCAGCGCCGGATGACGAGCGTACTGGTGCGCGAGGCGACCGGCCAGGTGCTCCTTCTCACGAAGGGCTCGCCGGAAGACGTGATGGCGTGCTGTGTGAACGTGCCAGCGGGGGCCCAGGCGCTGCTCGACGGCCAGTACGACCAAGGCTCTCGCGTCGTCGCCGTGGCGACTCGCGTGGCGACCGGGCTCGGCTCCATCAGTGCCGCGGATGAGAAGGACCTGACCCTCGCCGGATTCCTCGTCTTCGTCGACCCTCCGAAGGCGAATGCCCGCGAGTCTCTGGCCCAGCTCGCCGCCCTCGGCATCACGGTCAAGATCGCCACGGGGGACAACGCGAAGGTGGCGGAGAAGGTGTGCCGGGACCTGGGGCTGGAGTCCGGCGAGACTCTCACCGGGGTGCAGATCGATGCCCTCTCCGATGTCGCGCTGGCCGACGCCGTGCGTCGGGCGGGAATCTTCGCCCGGGTCTCCCCGGAGCAGAAGGCCCGCATCATCGCCCAGCTGAGGCACCAGGGGCGCGCGGTGGGATTCCTGGGCGACGGTGTCAACGACGCGCTCGCCCTGCACCGTGCGGACCTCGGCATCTCGGTGGACAGCGCCACGGATGTCGCCAAGGATGCCGCCGACATCATCCTGCTCGACAAGGACCTCGGCGTTCTCGCCCAGGGCGTGATGGAGGGGCGCCGAATCTTCTCCAACACCATCAAGTACGTGCTCATGGGCACCTCGAGCAACTTCGGCAACATGTTCAGCGCGTCCGTCGCGTCGGTGGCCCTGAGCTTCCTGCCGATGCTGCCCGGCCAGATTCTGCTGAACAACCTGCTCTACGACAGCAGCCAACTGGCGATTCCGGGAGACCGGGTGGACCGGGAGCAGCTGGTGGCGCCGTCGCACTGGGACATCAAGTTCATCCGGCGCTTCATGCTCGTGTTCGGCCCGATCAGCTCGCTCTTCGACTTCGCCACCTTCGCCCTGATGCTCGTGGTCTTCCATGCGGCACCGGGGGAGTTCCGGGCCGGCTGGTTCATCGAGTCGCTCGCGACCCAGACGCTCATCATCTTCGCGATCCGTACCCGGCGGGTGCCGTTCTTCAGGAGCCGGACCTCGGTCGGGCTGCTCAGCGCGGTGCTCGGTGTCGTCGCGATCGGCGCGTACCTGCCGTTCTCGCCGATCTCCGGCGTTCTCGGATTCACGCCGTTGCCCGCACCGTTCTTCATTGCGCTCGTCGGCATGATCCTGGTCTACCTCGTTCTCGTGGAGCTGGCGAAGACCCGGCTGTTCGCCCGCCCGCGCCCCGCTGTGGTGGTGCCGCGAGTGCGTGGAAGAGCCCACCGGATCGCCCGCCGCGCCGCGCGGTTCAGCAGCCCGGAGAGGCTCTCCCCACCCCGATCCTGAGTTCGGGAACCAGGTCGCACCAGCACCACAAATGTGCCCAGGAGGGTGGGTGCGGCCTGGTCCCGTCCGGGGCGGCTAGTAGCGCTCCGGTTCCGGTGCGCGCAGAAAGCGGCGCCCGGTGATCTCTGTCGGCGTGATGCGCACGTAGATGTACTTGAGGGTCGGGATCCAGGGGCTGAGCGGAAGCTGGTCCGCCTCGAAGATCTGTTCCTGGTTCTCGATAACCTGGGCGCGGCCCTTCACGATCACGCTCCAAGCCCACTCGTCGGTGTAGGCATCCGCCTCGAATGCGACGTTCGAGTTGATGGTCAACTCGAGCAGCTTGGTGCCCTCGGAGGTACGGAAGAGGATCGTGTCCCCGTCGGCGTAGTAATTGATCGGGAAGATCTCGGGCTGGTTCGCGACGCTCACGCCGAGCCTGCCGAAGGCCGATCCGTCGAGCAACTCCCACGACTCGGCCTCGGTGAGCACCGTGACCGGCCCCTGGGGAGACCAGAGATCGACGTTCTCTTCCTGTTGTGACATGGCGTGCTCCTCCCGTCCTGTCATTAAAGGGCGGGGGTGCTCCTCGTCGTAGGGTCGAAGGTCCCTGCCACCTCGAGCGCGCGTCCCGAGTCGAGGTCGAGGCGGTGCGAGACGAGCTCATCCGGCACGGGCAGGTGCGAGATGAGGATGTCCGTGCGGTGCTCGTCCGTCGCGATCGACAGGATGTCGCGCAGCAGCAGCTCGGCGAGCCGCGGTTCGACGTTCGCGGTCGGTTCGTCGAAGACGATCACCGGGAAGTCCGCCAGGAGTGCCCTGGCGAGGGCGATCCGCCCGGCCTGTCCGCCAGACACGAGCGATCCGGCGTCACCGACCAGGGCATCCAGCCCGCCCCGCTCGCGCAGCCAGGACGCCAGACCGACCCGCTCCAGTGCGGCCACCAGCTCGTCGTCGGAGGCGGTGTCCCGCGCAAACAGCAGGTTCTGACGAACGCTCTCGTCGAAGAGATACGGCGACTGCTCGACCAGGCCGATGGTGGCGCGCACGGTCTCGAGCGGCAGGTCCCTGGCCTCGACTCCGCCGAGGCGGAAGCTGCCCGAGTAGTCGAGGAAGCGCACGAGCAGATGGGCGAGGGTCGTCTTTCCCGAGCCGCTCGGACCGCGCACGACGAGGCGGTCCCCGCGCTGCAGCCGCACGCTCACCCCGTGCACGGCCGGTTCGGCGGCGCCGGGCCAGGTCGCCGCCACGTCGACGAGTTCGAGCACGGTTCCGTCTGGTGCTGCGGGCCGTGGGCGCCGTGTCTTCGCACTCGGTGCGCCGGCGAGCGCCGACGGCAGTTCCACCGGGGGGTCGGCGGGCACGGACGCCGCGATGCGTTCGGCGCTCGATCGCACCTGCCGCCAGGCCGCCATGGCGAGCGGGGCGGTGCCGACCACGTCGAAGACCGCAAGGGGAACGAGGGCGATGACGGCCAGGGCCGGGCCGGTGATCGCGCCCTGGGCGAGGGCCGGGATGCCGACGACCAGCCCGCCGACCGCCGCGAGGGCGGCGAGCGCCGAGAGTACAGCCGCGGTCACCCCCGCGCCGGCGGCGCGAGCGAGAGTCGCCCGGCGAAGCCGGACATCCGCCTCGTCAACGGCGGCCTGGCGCTCCGCGACGGCGCCGAAGGCGATGAACACGTCGAGGCCGTTGACGAACTCGAGCAGGCGGTCGCCCAGGGCGCCGCGGAGGGGGGCGATGGCTCGTTCTGCTCCCGCAGCGATCGCCGAGTGGGCGGCGGTCGAGACGGTGAACCCCACCGCCAGGGCCACCGCGAGGGCGAGCCCCGCCGCGGGAAGGACAAGGAAGATGCCGATCACGCTGAGTACGGCGGTGACCGCGGCGGTCACGAGAGGCTGAACGACCCGCAGCGGCAGGTTCTGCAACTCGTCCACGTCGTTGACGAGACGGGTGAGGAGGTCGCCGCGCCCGGTCGCGCCCAGTCCGTCCGGCGCGAGCGGCACGAGCCGCGAATAGATGCCCACCCGCACGGCAGCGAGCTGGCGGAAGGCTGCATCGTGGCTGGCGAGCCTGTCGGCATAGCGGAATCCGGCCCTGCCCAGCGCGAAGGCGCGCACGCCGACGATCGCCGCGGAGAGAAAGAGGATCGGCGGATGTTCGGCCGCCCGGGTGATGAGCCACGCCGAGGTGGCGAGCAGGGCGACGGAACTCGCCGCCGACAACAGGCCCAGCAGAGCGCCAGGGGCGAACCGGGCGAGGCGCGGCTGGGCGAGGCGCAGCACGGCCAGCGTTCGAGCATCCGGCAGTCGCGAGTCAGGCATTCGCGGGCACCGCCATCCGGATCACGTCGTCGGCCGCCGCGAGCACGGCCGGCCGGTGGCTCGCCACCAGCACGGTGACCCCGGCCGCCGCGAGAGCGCGCAGTCCGACGAGAAGCTCGGCCTCGGTGTCGCCGTCGAGTGCGGCGCTCGGTTCGTCGAGCACGAGGATGGGGCAGCCGCGGTCGAGGCAGCGGTAGATGGCCCTGGCCACCGCCACCCGGTCCGCCTGCCCGCCGGAGAGCCCTCCGCCGTTCGCCGACACCGGCGAGTCCGGGTGCAGTTCCGTGGCGGCCGCCAGCGCGAGCGCCCGCTCCACGAGGGCGCGGTCGACGCTCGGCGCGCCGAGCGCGACGTTTGCGGCGACGGTCCCCTCGAGGAGGCCGGCGTTCTGCCCGGCCCAGGCAACCGAATCGAGCCGGTCGGCGGACGGGTCGCCGGCGATGTCGATGTCGCCGGCATACGGCACGAATCCGAGCAGGGAGGCGATGATGCTGGACTTGCCAGACCCGCTCGGCCCGGCGAGCACTGTCACCCTCCCGGCAACGATCTCGGCGCTGAATGGATGCACGGCGCGGTCACCGTCGTAGTCGACGGTCACCTGCGAGAAGCGGATGCCGGCCGGCGAGAGTGCGCCGGGCGACCGGTTCGAGGCGACACTCGGCGCCGGTGCGACCGCGTCCGCCGCATCGAGGATCACGAAGACGTCCTCGGCGGCCGCGATGCCGTCTGCCGCGGCGTGGTAGTTGGCGCCGACCCGCCGGAGCGGGAGGAACGCCTCGGGGGCGAGCAGGAGAACGAACAGGCCGACTCCGAGGCCGAGGTCGCCGTTCACGAGCCGCAGGCCGACCGAGACGGCGACGAGGGCCACAGAGAGGCTGGCGATGAGTTCGAGGGCGAACCCGCTGAGGAAGGAGATGCGCAGCACCTTCATGGTCTCGGCCCGGTAGCCCTCGGTGATCGCCTGGATGCGGGATCGTTGGCGTTCGGCCCGTCCGAAGATCTTGAGCGTGGCCAGCCCGTTCACGAGGTCGAGGAACCGGCTGGAGAGGTGGGTGAGGCTGCGCCACTGTGCCCGCTGCACGGTCTGGGTCGCCCAGCCGATCAGCACCATGAAGAGCGGGATCAGGGGCAGCGTGACGAGCACCGCGATGCCGCTCGTGGCATCCTGCAGCATCATCACGATCACGATCACCGGCGTGGCCACCGCGGTGAGCACCAGCTGCGGCAGGAAGAGCGAGAAGTACCCGTCGAGGGCCTCGAGACCGTGCCCGGCCGTGGTGACGATCTCGGCCCGGTTGCGGCCGGCGAGCCAGCCGGGACCGAGCCTCGCCAGCCCGGCGACGAGCCGCCGGCGCAACTGGCTCTTCACCAGCGCGGAGCCGCGGGCGGAGCCGGAGTCGGCGAGCCAGACGAGGGAGGCCCGCAGCACCCCCACCGCGGCGAGGGCCCCGATCCCGCCCCAGGCCGCCTCGAGCGGGACGCCGTGGATGGCGTCCACCAGGACGCGTGACAAGAGCCAGCAGAACGCGACAGTGCACGCCGTGCGTGCGACCCCGAGCGCGCCGGAGAGCACCAGGAAGGCGCGCGCGGCGGTCGCGTAGCGCAGCAGGCGGGGGTCGAACGGTCGCACCGCCTGGTCAGCTCACCGTCGTGCTCGTGGGCTGCGGAATGGATGCCCGGGTGACGCGCTTGCGGAACACCCAGTACGTCCAGCCTTGGTACACCACGACCAGCGGGAGGAAGATCAGGGCCGTCCAGCTCATCACGGTGAGCGTGTACGGCGTGCTCGACGCGTTCGCGATCGTGAGGCTGTTCGCCGGGTTGTTGCTCGCCGGCATCACGTTGGGGTAGAGGGCGGCGAAGAGGCTCAGCACCGCGACCGCGATGGTGACGGCCATGAGGCTGAACGCGCCACGCTCCTTCGCCCGGAAGTTGGCGATGAACGAGCCGATGAGCAGCACGGCCGCCGCCCCCGCCAGAATCCAGGAGAGCGGTTTGCCGTGGGCCAGGTTGGTCCAGAGCAGGAACGACGCCGCGACGACGATCGTGACGATGCCGGAGCGCACGGCGAGCCGTTGCGCCCGAAGCCGAAGGTCGCCGTCCGTCCGCAGCGAGATGAAGACCACGCCGTGGGTGAAGAACAGCAGCAGGGTCGTCAGGCCGCCGAGCAGGGCGTAGGGGTTGAGCAGGTCGAACAGCGTTCCGGTGTAGTTGTGGTTCGAGTCGAGTGCCACTCCCTGCACGATGTTGGCGAAGGCGACGCCCCAGAGCAGGGCCGGCACGGCCGAGCCGACCACGATCATCCCGTCGAACCAGCTCCTCCAGCGGGACTCCGGGCGGTGGTGGCGGTACTCGAACGACACCCCGCGCACGATGAGCGCGAGCAGGATGAGCAGCAGCGCCAGGTAGAAGCCGCTGAAGAGGGTGGCGTACCACTCGGGGAACGCGGCGAAGAGAGAGGCACCGGCCACGATCAGCCAGGTCTCGTTGAGGTCCCAGACCGGGCCGATCGTGTTGATCATGACGCGTCGGTCGATCTCGTCGCGGCCGAGGAATGGCAGGGCCATTCCCACGCCGAAGTCGAAGCCGTCGAGCACGAAGCACCCGATGAAGAGGAAGCCGACAATGCCGAACCAGAGTAGGGAGAGATCCATGGTGTGCTCCTAGTAGACCGTGACGGCGTCGGACGGACGGCCGGAGGTGTCGTCGAGGGGGACCGCGTCATCCGGACCCTTCTGCGCCGCCCGCTTGATGAGGCGGAACTCGACGACGGCGAGGGCCCCGTAGATGAGGGTGAAGGCGATGATCGAGATCAGCACGTCGAGACCGGTGATGTTGGGGGAGACCCCGTCCTTGGTCTTGAGCAGGCTGAAGACGATCCACGGCTGGCGCCCCATCTCGGTGAAGATCCAGCCCATGATCATCGCGGCCAGCGGGAGCGGGAACGCCCAGACCGCCACCCGCCAGACCCAGCGCTGCTTCGGCATCCGGCCACCGCGGATGAGCCAGAGGCCCACGATCGAGATGATCACCGAAAGAAGGCCGAGGCCGATCATCCAGCGGAACGCCCAGTAGGTGACCCAGATCACCGGCGTGTAGTCGCCCGGTCCGTACAGCGTCGTGTACTGCGACTGCAGGTCGTTGATTCCCTCGACCGTCCCGTTGAGCGTGTGGGTCGACAGGAACGACAGCAGGTACGGGATGCGGATGGAGAACAGCTCGCTCACCCCGTCCGGTGTGCCGAGGGTGAAGATCGAGAACGAGGCGTCGGCCCCGCTCGACGTCTTGTACAGCGCCTCCGCCGCGGCCATCTTCATCGGCTGGGTGGACACCATCGCGAGACCGAGCTGGTCGCCGGTCAGCACGGTGAGGATGCCGGCGCCGATCATCGTCCACATGCCGAACTTGATGGCGGGACGCATGGTGTCGAGGTGCTGGTTGCGGGCCAGGTGCCAGGCCGCGACGCAGATCACAAGGGCGGCGGACACCATGAATGACGCGACGATCGTGTGCGGGAAGGCGGCGAGAGCGACCTTGTTGGAGAGCACCGCCCAGATGTCGGTGAGTTCCGCCCGCCCGCGCACCTTGTTCAGCTCGAAGCCCACCGGATTCTGCATGAAGGCGTTCGCCGCGATGATGAAGTAGGCGGACAGGATCGTGCCGACCGCGGTGAGCCAGATGGTGGCGAGGTGCAGGCCGCGGGGCAGCTTGTCCCAGCCGAAGATCCACAGTCCGATGAAGGTGGCCTCGAGAAAGAACGCCAGCAGGCCCTCGAGCGCGAGAGGCGCCCCGAAGACATCGCCGACGAAGCGGGAGTAGGTCGACCAGTTCATGCCGAACTGGAATTCCTGCACGATGCCGGTGACGACGCCCATGGCGAAGTTGATCAGGAACAGCTTGCCGAAGAAGTGGGTGAGCTGAAGGTACTTGGCCTTGGAGGTGCGCACCCAGGCCGTTTGGAACACCGCCGTCGTCGTTGCCATGCCGATGGTGATCGGCACGAACAGGAAGTGGTAGATCGTCGTCAACCCGAACTGCCATTGCGATAGCACGAGGGGACTGAGCAGGTCGTTCACGGGGCGCTCCTTTTCCGGCGAACGCTGTGTTCGCGACGAAGGGTGTCGAATGCCGCCGCGTGGGCGTGTCCGTTCAGGCGGTCACACCGTCATCGGGGCAGGGCAAGATTATTTTCCGAGGGTGTGCCGGAGAGGGTCTTTGGTCCCGACAGTTGCGAAGGTCTAGGGCGCGGTCGTGAGGGCGGCCGTCGCCAGGCGCCCGATCCGTTCGCCCCACGCGCGGGCACGCTCGAGTTCGCCGGCCTTGATGGCCTCGCTGTCGTCTACGAGAAAGCTCGAACGGCGGGATACCTGATGCAGACCACGGCGGGCGAGGGACCTTCCGATCGACACGGACGCCGCCCCGGTGAGGATGCGGGCCATGTCCCGCCGTGTGTCGAACGCCGCGAAGAGCCCGGGCCCGGTCGGCACGGTCTCGAGCCATTCGCGCACCCCGCCGCCGACGGCGCCGGACTCCAGCGCGAGGTGCCGCTGCGGGTCGTTGGACATGGCGACCGCTGCGGCTCGGGTGGCGGGCATGCTCATGCCGTGCAGGTGGGTCGGTGCCCCGACCACGATGAGGTCGGCCAGCCCGATGCCCAGCGGGTCCGCGTCGTGCACCGTCACGAGCACCACCGTCGACGACCCGGCGAGGCCGGCTGCAATCTGCTCCGCGATTCTTCTGGTGCTACCGAACATCGACTCGTAGATCACGAGCGCCTTCATCCCGGGCTTCCTCCCGTTCGGTGTCGTCGGCATCCTGGTCACCATGGACCACGAGCGTCGGGCCGGCGAGGTTGAGGAGCACATCGTGGCTCACCGGGCCCAGGGCCCGTTGGGCCAGACCGTGGCGGCGTGAACTACCGATCACGAGCAACCGAGCAGAGGTGGAGGCCTCGATGAGGGCCTCCGCCGGAGTTCGGCGCATCGTGCGGGACTTCACCGACACGGTGACGCAGTGCTCCTTGGCCAGCGACACGGCGTCGGCCATCATCTGCTCGACGGCCGCGTGCACGAGCTTCTCGTGCTGGAGGGTGCGGTCATCCGGGTCCAGCCGCAACTGGGGGAGCCGCCACGAGCGGACGAGGGTGAGGTCCTGCCCGGTGCGCTCGGCCTCCGCCGCGGCGAATCGCACGGCCGCCCAGCCCGCAGTGGAGTCGTCGACTCCCGCCACGATTCCCCGGCGGTTTCGCACCGAGGACTCCGGAATGATCGCGACCGGCGCCTGGGCGCTCGCCGCGAGCTGGAGGCTTCGGGAGCCGAAGGCCCTTCCGTGCAGGAACCCGGTCTTGTGGGTGCCGACGACCACCAGTTCCGAGCGTGCGGAGGCGCTCGCGAGTTCGACCATCGGGTCGCCGCGGAGCACCTCGCTCGTCACCGCAACCGTCGGTTCCAGAGACCGCGCGTATTCCGACTCCGCCTCCACGAGTTCTCGGGCCGAGCGGTGGATCTCCTCGAGGGCGAGGGTGCCGATCATGCCCCATTCGTCATCGACCACGTGCACGAGCAGCACGCCCGCGCCGGTGGCCGCGGCGCGCCGCATCGTCCAGGTGAGCGCGGAGCGGCTGGGTGACGACCCATCGATCCCCGCCAGGATGGTGCGTTCCATGGTGCGGGCCTCCCTGCCGTGTGCCGCTTGTCGGCTCGTCCATAGTGCCGAACTCGGCCCATCTGCGAAAGGGGCTTTGGTCCCACCGGCCGACGGAGCCGCTCCTTTGCGCACGAAAGAAGGCAAACCGGGGATAAACTCACGCTTACGAGGACCGTGCCGGGCGGATGTCCGCGTCGCCAGTGAGTTGAGGTGTAGCCGTGACGAGCGAAGATGACTCCCTGACCTTCCCCGACGAACCGCGCGCCGAGCTCGACCGGGCGCTGAGCGAACTCGTGGACCGCGCCCAGGAGGTTCTCACCACCCAGGGCAGGCTCCGCGCGCTCCTCAGGGCCAACCAGGCGGTGGTCGCGCAACTCGAACTCCCGGTGGTGCTGCGCAGGATCGTCGAGTCCGCGGTGGGGCTCGTGGGGGCCCAGTACGGCGCGCTCGGCGTGATCGCGCCGCAGGGCGGACTCGAGCAGTTCATCAACGTCGGGATGCCGCCGGAGCAGGCGAAGTCGATCGGGCATCTCCCGGAGGGGCACGGGCTGCTCGGCGCCCTCATCGACGACCCGCGGCCGATTCGGCTGCGTCACCTCTCCGAGGACTCCCGTTCCGCCGGATTCCCGGCGTCGCACCCCAGCATGGACAGCTTTCTCGGCGTGCCGGTCCGCGTGCGCGACGAGGTGTACGGCAATCTCTACCTCACCAACCAGGCGTCGGGCAAGTTCAGCAAGGAGGACGAAGAACTCGTGACGGCGCTCGCCGCCACCGCCGGCTTTGCCATCGACAACGCCCGCCTCTTCGCCGAGACCCGGCGTCGCCAGGCCTGGGCGGCCGCATCGGCCGAGGTGACGTCCGCGCTTCTCTCCTCCGAGCGCAGCGACTCGATCTCCATCCTCGTCGGCCGGGTCCTTCTTCTTTCCGAGGCGGATCTCGTCTGTGTCGTGCTCCCCACCGACGACCCCGCGAAACTCGCGGTGGGCACGGCCCGCGGCGTGGATGAGGAGTCCCTCGAGGGGACGCTCGTGGACGCCGAGGGCTCGATCGCGGGCAGCGTGCTCGAGGGACTGCATCCCCGCCTCGTCAATGACGGCGACCGAGACGAGATCTCGCTGCCCAGCGGTGCGAGGCTCGGCCCGGTGATGGCGCTCCCGCTCATGGTCGGCAGCCAGGCCGAGGGCGCCCTCATCGTCGCCCGACTCCATGACTCGATGAGTTTCTCTCCCGCCGACCTCGAAATGGCCGCGGACTTCGCGGGCCAGGCGAGCGTGGCCATGGAGCTCGCCAAGGCCAGGGCGACCCGCCAGCGGATGCTGCTCCTCGAGGACCGCGGACGCATCGCCCGTGACCTGCACGATCACGTCATCCAGCAGCTCTTCGCCACCGGGCTGGAGTTGCAGAGCCTCGCCGGGGCGATCGCGCCGTCGCCCGAGGCGGACCGGGTGATTCAGAGCGTCTCCAGTCTGGATGCGGCCATCGCGCAGATCCGGACCGTGATCTTCGCGCTCTCCTCGCAGTCGGCCGACCGTAGGGACACGGTGCGGCACTGGATCATCGACCTCGCCAACGAGCTCGCCCCCGGCCTCGCTCGCACCCCCGCCGTGCAGTTCTCGGGACCCGTGGACCTCGTGGTGACCGACGGCCTCGCCGACGACGTGATCGCCGTGACCCGGGAGGCGCTCACGAACTCCGCCAAGTACGCCGAGGCGGAGAACACCACCGTCTCGCTCGCCGCCACGGACGGCTGGGTGGTGCTCGAGATCGCCGACGACGGGGTCGGGGGAGTCTCCGCTAGTCCACGCCGGAGCGGCCTCGCTAATCTGGAGGAGCGCGCCCTGCGGCGCCGTGGCACCTTCAGCCTGGAGTCCGACGACACCGGGACGCGTGTGCGGTGGAGCGTCCCCTTCGACCTGGCAGACTGAACGACCGATGGACGGAGCGACCCGATGATCCGAGTTTTCTTGGTTGACGATCACGAGATCGTGCGCCGAGGCATTGCCGACCTGCTCAACGCCGAGCCCGACATCGAGGTTGTGGGCGAGGCCGGAACCGCCGCCCAGGCCCGAGCAAGGATCGCGGCGACCCTGCCCGACGTGGCGCTGCTCGACGTGCGCCTGCCGGACGGGAACGGCATCGACGTGTGCCGCGACGTGCGTTCGAAGAGCCCGGAGGTTCGGTGCCTCATGGTCACCGCCTACGACGACGACGAGGCGCTCTCGGCCGCGGTCGTGGCCGGGGCGGCCGGCTATGTGCTCAAGGACGTGCGAGGCAGCGGACTCGTCGAGTCGATCCGCAAGGTGGCGGCCGGCCGCACGCTCATCGATCCGGCGCTGTCGAGGCGGGTCGTCCAGCGGATGGAACACACCAGGGACAGCGATCCCCGCCTGGGCTCGCTCAGTGCCCGCGAACGCCAGATCCTTTCCCTCATCGCCGACGGCCTCACCAACCGGCAGATCGGCGTGGAGCTCTCGCTCGCCGAAAAGACGGTAAAGAATTACGTGTCGAGCCTGCTCAGCAAACTCGGCCTGCAGCGCAGGACCCAGGCGGCCGTGCTCCACCTGGGCACGCTGCACACCGACCAGTAGCCGTCGCCCCGGCAGCGGGGGACTTTGTGCTCTAACGTCTCGAAGGGGACGCCGTGAGCATGGGCTCATGGATGCTACGAATCGCGCCGAACAGACCGTCGTGGGGTGGGATCGTTCTCCCGCCGCCCACGCCGCCCTTGCCTGGGCGATCGACCGGGAACGTCCGCGCAACGGCACCGTGACGTTGTTCTGGGTCTTCGGCGACATCGCCACCAGCCGGCACGACCTGGAGACCGCGCGAACTCTTGCCGCAAAGGATGCCCAGCTGGCGATGGAGTCGGCGCCCGGGGTGACAGTGCTCAGTGAGGTCGTGCTGGGCGAACCGTATGACAGGCTCCTCTCCCGATCGGAGCCCGGTTCGCTCATCGCCGTCGGTGTCCACGATCGAACCGCGAGGCGAGTGCTGCGTGGCGCGTCCATCGGACTCAGACTCGCGGCATCCGCCCCGGGTCCGGTGGCCATCGTCCCGGCGTCGCGGGGCGAGCGGGAGGGAGTCGTGGTGGGGGTCGACGGGTCCGAAGCATCCCTCAACGCCGCGAGGTTCGCGGCACGCGAGGCGGAGCGACGCGGCGAGGTGCTCACCGTGATCCACGGCTGGCTCGAACCGAACATCTGGCTCGACGCGTTCCCGCTGGAGCCGGAGTTCCTGCTTCAGTTGCAGGAGGCCCACGACCTCGTCCTCGACCAGTGCCTCGCGATCATCACCCACGAATTCCCGGACCTCCGCGTCTCTGGACGCACCGCGCGCGGCCACATCCCGCGCTCGATCCTCGAGGCCTCGCCGTCCGCGGCGCTCGTCGTGGTCGGAAGCCAGAGCCGACGCCTCGTTGGTCGCACTCTGCTCGGTTCCGTCAGTCACGAAGTGATGCTCAATCTCGAGGTGCCGGCGGTCGTGGTGCACAGCCCGGCGCCGGACGCGGCCCAGACGAGCTCGCCGAGCCGCACGGCGGCGGCAGCCACGACGTGAGCGAAACGCGCCTGGAGTCCCGGGCGGGAGTCGCCGCCGAGGTCCGCACCGCGTCGCGTGTCTTCGCCCGGTATCCCGTCGTCGCGGCGACCGTCCTGGTCGGTGTGCTCGGGGGAGTGATCTGGCTTGCCGGCGCCCACGACGTCGCCCGGTGGGTCGTGAGCGGGTACGCCCTGGTGATGGCCGCCGTGCGCGGCTGGCGGATGCTGCGCGACCTCATCCGGGGGCATGCCGGCGTCGATATTCTCGCGATCGCCGCGATCCTGGCCACCGTCGCCGTCGGCGAGTTCTGGGCGAGCCTGGTGATCGTGCTGATGCTGTCGGGCGGGGAGGCGCTCGAAGACTTCGCCGGGCGCCGTGCGCGCCGGGAATTGACCGCGCTCCTCGCGCGGGCGCCGCAGTCGGCGCATCGGGTCGGGGACGGGGACTCGGTCGTCGAGATCCCCATCGACGGTGTGGCCCTGGGAGACGAGCTGCTGGTGCGACCGGGCGAGGTCGTGCCGGTCGACGGCACGCTGCTCTCCGAGATCGCGACGTTCGACGAGTCGCAGCTCACCGGAGAGAGCCTCCCGGTCGAGCGCGGCGCGGGGGAGCTGGTGCTGAGCGGCAGCGTGAACGGGGAGTCGGCCATCCGCCTCCGCGCGACCGCGGTGGCGGCCGACAGCCAATACCAGCGGGTCGTGCAGCTCGTCGCCTCCGCTGCCCAGAGTCGGGCGCCGCTCGTGCGGCTCGCCGACAGATTCGCGGTGCCGTTCACGCTGGTGTCCGTCGCCATCGCCGGCTTCGCCTGGTGGGTGAGCGGGGAGCCGGTGAGGTTCGCGGAGGTGCTGGTGGTGGCGACCCCGTGCCCGCTCCTGATCGCCGCGCCGGTGGCCTTCATCGCCGGGATGAGCCGATCGGCCAAGGCGGGCGTTATCGTCAAGTCGGGGCAGGTGCTCGAGCAGCTCTCCCGGGTGAAGACCGTCGCCTTCGACAAGACAGGCACCCTCACCCTGGGGTTGCCCACGGTCGTCGGAGTGCTGCCTCGTGGATCGCTCGCCGCCAACGACCTGCTCTCGCTCGTGGCTTCCGTCGAGCAGTATTCCCCGCACGTGCTCGCCTCGGCGATCGTCGATGCCGCCCTCGCGGCCGGCCTGGCACTCCAGCCGGCCACCGACATCCACGAGGAGACGGCCGCCGGGGTCACCGCCACGGTCGGCGGCAGGCGGATCACCGTCGGCAAGCGGAGGTTCGTGTCCGGGCTCGCCGGCGAGATCGACTCGCCGCCCCCGCGGTCCGGGCAGTTGGCGGTCTATGCGGCGGTCGACGGTGACTTTGCGGGCGAAATCGTGCTCTCCGACCGCGTGCGGGACAACGCGAAGTCCACCCTGGCTCAGCTGTCGCGACTCGGCGTGCGACGCACGATCCTCATCTCCGGCGACCTCGCCGCCACCGCGCAGCACGTGGCAGAGGAGTTGGGAATCACGGAGGTGCGCGCCCAGTGCCTCCCGGAGCAGAAGGTGGAGGCCGTGAGGAGCATCACCGACCGGCCGGTGATGATGGTGGGGGACGGGGTCAATGACGCGCCCGTGCTCGCGGTGGCCGACATCGGGGTGGCGATGGGCGCGCGAGGGTCGACGGCAGCCAGCGAATCGGCGGATGTCGTGATCATGGTCGACGACCTGTCACGCGTCGTTCGCGCGATCACCATCGGCTGGCAGACCAACGGCACGGCGTTGCGAGCGATCTGGCTCGGCATCGCGCTGAGCCTCGCGCTCATGATCGTGGCGACGTTCGGCGTGCTCCCTGCCATCGTCGGGGCGGCGCTGCAGGAGGTCGTGGACCTCCTGGTCATCCTGTACGCCCTGCGGGGACTCGTGGAGCGGCCGGACCGCCGACTCGGCCGTTGACCGGCGGTCGGGTCAGGGCTGCCAGACCATGAGCACGACCACGGCGACGAGCAGGAGCGACACGATCCCCGAGCCGGCGGCGATCGCCGGGTAGCGGGGCGCGGCCACAGCCGTCGCTGCAGCGGGCGTCGCACCCGCAGACTCGAGGTCGGCCGCCGCTCGACGCAGCGTCGGCACCACCAGCGCGAGGCTCAAGACGATGGCGATCACGTAGAGGATCAGGGAGATCAGGATCCACGGCGTGGTCATCGAGAGCTTCTCCTTCGGGTCTGTCATGCCCATGAGAGCGAATCCCAACACGACAACCAGCAGCGAGAGGAGGCTGAACAGGTTGGTGGACTTGGCCAGCAGCCCCACCTGGGACGCATTGCGAGCACGGATCGCTCGCATCGCGCTCATCGGCAGGATCGCCATCGGTCCGACGATGAACACGGCGCCGACGACATGCAAGACATTCACGAGAGTTTCCATGGGCCACAGCCTAGTGACGTCCCGACCGCCCGGTGACCCGCCGAGGGGAGGGGATGCCGCGGCGTAAACTGATCGCCATGCTCATCGTGATCGTCGTCGTTTTGCTCGTGCTCTGGCTGGTCCTCTCCATTCTGGGCTTCGTGATCAAGGGCCTGCTGTGGCTCGCGGTGCTCGGAATCGTGCTCTTCGCGATCACAGCCGTCGTCGGCTTCCTGCGCCGCGCGGGCGGTCGTCGACCTTAGCGTCCGCGTCAGTGGGGCAGTAGCGAGTCGATCACCGCGGTGATTCGACGCGACCGAGTCTCGGGAGTCTTGGCCGCCTCGACCGGGCCGACAAACGCCGATTGGCGTGAGTACGAGAGCGCGGCGAAGGCCTCCGCTCCTCCCGGCGACGCGGCGAGCGCCGCAGCCAGGTCTTCGGGCACCGCCACTTCTCGGGGTGCGGTGTCCAACTCGAGGGTCACCAGAACGCTGTCACCGGCCACCACCCCCACGGCCATGCGGTGCTCAGCGCTGAGCGGCACGATGAATCCGCCATCCCGGCTCGACACCGTGGTGCGGTAGCTATAGTCGCCGATCTTCACCGTCACCGCCGGCCTCCTCGAGCCGCCGAGACCCTCGACAGCGTGGTCGGGAATGGGCAGTCCGGTCGCCTTGAGCCCAGGCGCCTGAAGAACGGTTGTGGTGAATGTCTCGGGCACTCTCCGACCCTATAACTCGTCTCATTCCGCCGAAAGGCCCGGAATTCCGGTGCGAATTCAATTGCGCCTTAGTAGTCGCCACGAGTTATTTATTGGGTTTTCTCGGGCGTCCGCGCAAAATTCGGCCTCGTGGTCTACGCTGGGACATGCAGTTGCAGTACCTCGCACATCTTGAATGCTTGGAACCCATAAGATCGGCCGCCTGAGAAATCACTCGGCTGGGTGCCATGTCTCTTTCGGGAGCGGACGATGAACACCGCGACGAGCGGCCCGACAGTCGGGTCGCGCGAAGACTCCTGAAGGAGAAAATTATGGCACTAGGAACAGTGAAGTGGTTCAACGCTGAAAAGGGCTTTGGATTCATCGCCCCGGACGACGGAAGCCCGGACGTGTTCGCACACTACTCGGCGATCGCCTCGAGCGGATACAAGTCCCTCGACGAGAACCAGAAGGTCGAATTCGACCTCGCCCAGGGCCCCAAGGGACCCCAGGCCGAGAACATTCGCCCCCTGTAAGACGCAAGTCTTCCGGCCGTAGTGGCCGAACTGGATGCAACTAATGCTGATTGATGTCAGCCGTAGACGTTGAAACTCCATGAGACCGGCCCCCGCACCTCGGTGCGAGGGCCGGTTTTCTCGTTAAGGGAATCACGGCATGTCCCGGCTCGTTACAGTGAGGGACTTCAGCAAGGATGGAACCATGACCGACACCGCCACCACAGCCACGCCAGCCGAGCAACTTGCCACCTTCCACTCGCGACGAGAACTTTCCGTCGTGCAGCCGAAGGGCAGTCTCGCCCTGGTGAACACCCAGTGGATCGACTCCGAGCAGACCATTTGGGGCGTGCCGGGTACCTGGGCTCCGCTCCCGGACGGTGAGTCCGGACTGGCGCTGACGGCGACCGCGGCCGACGGCATCCAGGTCGACGGCGTGCTCGTCGACGGCGAGGCGGTGGTGCGGGGCAAGGATTCGCCGACTCCGAGCGAGATCACGTTCAACGACACCACGTCGGGATTCGTCATCGCGAGCGAGGCCGGAAGCTATGCGCTGCGGGTGTTCGACTCGAATTCCGAGGGGATCCAGGAGTTCGGTTCTATCTCCGCCTTCGATTACAACCCGGACTGGGTGGTCACGGGCACATTCACCGAGCTGCCGGATGGCACCACCGTCGGCTTCGAGCACCTCAAGGATGATGGCAAGTCCCGTGAACTGCCGGTGCCGGGAGAGATCACCTTCACCAAGGATGGCGTGGACTACAACCTCGCGGCGTTCAAGGCCGGCCGGGCGCTGCAGCTCGTGTTCTCCGACTCGACCAGCGGGGACAGCACCTACAGCGTCGGCAGGTTCCTGTTCGTCGCCCCGAACGCGGACGGCACGATCACGCTGGACTTCAACCGGGCGATCCTGCCGCCGTGCGCCTTCAGCTACGCGTTCAACTGCCCCATGCCACCCAAGCAGAACAGGTTCTCGGTTTCGATCGAGGCCGGCGAGAAGCAGGTTCTCAAGAAGGACGGCTCGCTGCTGCACGAGGAGTGACTACCGTCGCGGAATCGTGACCAGCCGTGTCGGGTGAAGATTCTCGCTCACCCCTAGGCTTGCGCCATGAAGCAATCTCGACTTAACCGATTCTCGCCATTGCTCGTCGTGCTTGCCGTCGCCTCCCTGGCCGGATGCGCCCCGGAGAGCGGTGGGCGGGCATCCGACTCTCCGTCGGAGTCGCCGACCCCGACGCCCGTCACCACGGCGACGCTCCAGGTGGCACGGGACGGGATCACCATTCTGGGCAGCGACGGCTCGACTCTGCAGACCGTGTTGTACAAATCTGATCCCGTGGACGCCATCGCTGCCATCACCACCCGGCTCGGGGAGGCCCCTGCCACCGAGACCTTTGCCGCCACCGCGTGCTCCTATCCCTTGACGACCGCGCGCTGGGGTCGCGGCTTCAGCCTGACCTACGTAACCGACGACCAGAGCGGCGCGGCGAAGATGTTTACCGTGCGTTCGAATTCGGCAACGACAAGTGGGGACGTGTCGGTCGAGACCGCCCAGGGATTCTCCGTGGGCGATCCGGTGAAGGATTTGATCGCCAAGAATCCGAACGCGGTCACTCAGGGCGAGGACGATCCGAGTGTGTTCGGCATCCGCGTCTTCTTCGACCTCGACTCCGACCAGAATGGCGTGGTCGCCGACTCCGACCCGAAGACCCTGCTCATCTCGATCATCTACGCCCCGGCCAACGTAAACCAGGACTGCTGACCTCCGCTCAGATTGTCTGCCGGGCGTAAGCCGGACCGAGTACGCTATGCACACTCGACCAACGATGATCGGAGTGCTGTGGCCAGTCCCTGGATCGTCACCCACACGGATGACGTGCGCGATCGCGCGCGCATCGCCAGCGCGCACGGCTCCGTCGTGGGCACTCGGATGCCGGCGACGGGAGTGCGGCGCCTGGTCGAAGAGTCGTGGCAGCGGTCCCTTCAGCTGAAGCTCGATCCCGATCGCCTCGGCACCGCCCTCGAATTCGACGACGACGAACTGCGGGAGTACCGGGATGCGCATCCGATGTCCCTCGTGCTGCCGACCATTCACAGCCTGCTGATCCGGCACACCTTCGACTCGGGGCTGATCGTCGCCGTCGGAGACGAGGCCGGCCGTCTGCTCTGGATCGACGGCGATCGTTCCCTGCGTCGCAAGGCCGAGGGGATGCTGTTCGTGGAGGGCGCGGACTGGTCGGAGCGCGCGGTGGGCACGAGCGCCCCCGGCACGGCGCTGGCCCTCGACCACGGGATCCAGATTCAGGGTGCCGAGCACTTCAACCGCATCGTGCATCCGTGGAGCTGCACTGCGGTGCCTGTACACGATCCGGGGTCCGGGCGGGTACTCGGCGTTATCGACATCACGGGTGGGGACGACGCCGTGGCCCCCGCGACCCTTCCGCTGCTCGAAGCCGCGGTCGCGGCCGTCGAATCGGAGCTTCGCATCCGGCGCCTCGACGAGCTCTCCTCCCGGCCCAGGCGATCCGCGCCCCCGCGCCGGCCCTCGGTCGTGGCGGCGGAGCCGCTTCTGGCCGTGCTCGGCAGCGACACCGGTCGTCTCGCCAGCGGAGGCAAGGCCGTCGAACTGAGCATGCGCCACGCGGAGATCCTCACCCTGCTCGCCTGGCACCCCGACGGGCTGTCGGTGGACCGACTCGCGGGCCTCGTCTACGAGCGTGAAGGCTCGGTGATGACCCTGCGCGCCGAGATGGTGCGCCTGCGTAAGGTGCTCGAGGTCGCCGACGAGGCGCTCGTGCCGCTGTCGCGACCGTATCGGCTGCCGCGCAAGCTGGAGCTCGACGCGCATCGCGTGCTCGCCTTCCTCGATCGAGGGGCCCACAGGGTGGCCCTGGCGGCCTACTCCGGCGCGCTGCTTCCCACCTCGAGCGCCCCCGGGATCGTCGCGATCCGGGCGGAGCTGAGCGCACGACTGCGTGACGCCCTCCTCACCGACGCATCCGTCGAAACCCTTCTCAGCTACGCGCGCTCGGACGAGGCGGTCTACGACGCCGAGGTGTGGCGGGCGTGCCTGATGATGTTGCCGCCGAAGTCGCCCAAGAGGGCGGCCGTCGTGTCGCGGCTGGAACGCATCGAGAGCGAACTCGGTGCGGTGCAACAAGTTGCAACCCTGACGCAACCTCGCCGCTCCTAGTCTTCCTGAAGGCCACCAGTGGGCCATCGGACAACGACGTCGACAGGAGTTGCAATGACCGTTTACGCGGCCCCGGGTTCCCCGGATGCGAAGATCACCTTCAAGCCACGGTACGAGAACTGGATCGGGGGTGAGTGGGTCAAGCCGGTCAAGGGGCAGTACTTCGAAGACATCTCCCCGGTCAACGGCAAGCCGTTCGCCGAGGTCGCGCGGGGCACCGCGGAAGACATCGACCTCGCTCTCGACGCCGCCCACAAGGCCGCTCCGGCCTGGGGCAAGACGAGCGCCACCCAGCGCGCAGCGGTGCTCAACAAGATCGCCGACCTGATCGACGCCAACACCGAGCTGCTCGCGCTGGCTGAGACCTGGGACAACGGCAAGGCGATCCGCGAGACCCTCAACGCGGACATCCCCCTTGCCGCCGACCACTTCCGCTACTTCGCGGCGGCCATCCGCGCCCAGGAGGGCAGCTTCGCGGAGATGGACGGCGACATGACCGCGTACCACTATCACGAGCCCCTCGGCGTCGTCGGGCAGATCATCCCGTGGAACTTCCCCGTCCTCATGGCCGTCTGGAAGCTCGCACCGGCCCTCGCCGCCGGCAATGCGATCGTGCTCAAGCCGGCCGAGCAGACCCCGGTGTCGATCCTCGTGCTGATCGAACTCATCGGCGACATCCTGCCGCCCGGGGTCGTCAACATCGTCAACGGCTTCGGCGTGGAGGCGGGCAAGCCGCTCGCGTCGAGCCCGCGCATCCGCAAGATCGCGTTCACGGGGGAGACGACCACCGGCCGTCTCATCCTGCAGTACGCGAGCGCCAACATCATCCCGGCGACGCTGGAGCTCGGCGGCAAGAGCCCGAACCTGTTCTTCTCGGATGTCGCGGACAAGGACGACGCGTTCTACGACAAGGCGCTGGAGGGCTTCGCGCTCTTCGCGTTCAACCAGGGGGAGGTCTGCACCGCGCCGAGCCGCGCGCTCATCGAGAAGCCGATCTACGACCAGTTCCTCGGCGCGGCCGTGAAGCGCACCGCACTCGCGGTGCAGGGCAACCCGCTCGACACCGACACGATGGTCGGCGCCCAGGCGTCGAACGACCAGCTGGAGAAGATCCTCAGCTATATCGACATCGGCAAGCAGGAGGGCGCGAAGCTGCTGCTGGGCGGAGAGCGTGCCGACCTCGGTGGCGACCTCAGCGAGGGCTACTACGTGCAGCCGACCATCTTCGAGGGCCACAACAAGATGCGCCTCTTCCAGGAGGAGATCTTCGGCCCGGTGCTCGCCGTCACGAGCTTCGACGGCTACGACGACGGCATCGCGATCGCCAACGACACGCTCTACGGTCTCGGCGCCGGCGTCTGGTCGCGGAACGGCAATGTGGCCTACCGCGCGGGCCGCGACATCCAGGCCGGCCGGGTCTGGGTGAACAACTACCACGCCTACCCGGCGGGCGCGGCGTTCGGCGGCTACAAGAGTTCGGGCATCGGCCGCGAGAACAGCCGCCTGGCACTCGACCACTACCAGCAGACGAAGAATTTGTTGGTCTCCTACTCGGAGGACAAGCTCGGGTTCTTCTAAACCGTCACCGACTCGGGGATTGGGCCTGTCGAGAAGCCTCTCGGCAGGCCCGATCCCCGTTCCGCTGGCGCATACTGGATTCAGATCGAAAGGACACCGATGTCTGTCATCGAAAGCTCCGGGGTGGTCACCGCGTCTGTCACGGTTCCCGGCGAGAGCATCCCGCGGGTCGAGTTCCTGCCCGTGACCGTCGAGTTGCTGCGCAAGCTCTGGGACCAGTACGGGCCGCTCATGATCCATCAGTCCGGCGGATGCTGCGACGGCTCGAGCCCGATGTGCTTCCCGGCCGGCGACTTCCTCACCTCCGACCAGGACGTGCTCCTCGGCCGACTCGACATCGCGCCGGAGGGCGGCGAACCCCAGGTGATCGACTTCTGGATGTCCGCCGAGCAGTTCGAGTACTGGAGCCACACCTTCCTGTCGGTCGACGTGGTGAAGGGCCGGGGGAGTGGATTCTCGGTCGAGGCGCCCGAGGGCGTGCGATTCATGATCCGTTCCCGCCTGATGGAGACCGCCGCGCCGTTCGTGTGACCCGCGCCGACCCGGGCGACGGATGTCGCGGGCAGGCGGCAGACTGGGACCGTGCACGTGTGCCTGTTCCCTACGCCCGAAGGCGTCGTCCTGCAGGCGATCGACGACGACGGCCGCGCGAGCGAAGACTCGAGGACGGTGCCGCTCGACGCCCTGGCGGAGGCGGTGGCGCCACTCGAGGCAGAGCGCCCGCGCTGGGTCTGGGACGACACGAGCCGCTGGTACCCGACTCTGCTCGCGGCCGGGGTTCGCATCGAGCGCTGCGTCGACCTGCGGCTCTCGCACGCCATCCTGCGTGGCTCAGCGCTGACCGCGGGCTCGGCACTCGCGAGCGCCCCCAGGAACTCGTGGGACCAGCCGACGCCGGAGGCCCGGGTGCAACGCGAGGAGCACACGCTCTTCGACCTGGAGGAGCCCTCAGTATCGACGGCAGCCGAGGACACCCTCGTGGAGTTCGCCCTGCAGCGGGAGGCGATCGCCGGCGCCGACGATCCGCGACGGATCGGCCTGTTGATCGCCGCCGAGTCGGCGGGGGCACTCGTCGCCGCGGAGATCCGGCACGCCGGACTCCCGTGGAGCGCCGCGGCGCACGAGACGATGCTCGGCGAGCACCTCGGCCCGCGACCGTCGGGCGGCCAGCGTCCGGAGATGCTCGAGGTGGTCCTCGCCCGACTGCGCGACGCGCTCGACGCCCCGACGCTCAACCCCGACTCCCCGGCGGACCTGCTGAAGGCCCTGGGCGTGGCCGGCCTCATGGTCAAGTCGACCAGGTCGTGGGAGCTCAAGAAGCTGAAGCATCCGGCCATCGAGCCGCTCCTCGAGTACAAGAAGCTCGCGAGGCTGCTGGCGGCGAACGGCTGGCACTGGCTCGACACCAACGTGCGCGACGGCCGGTTCCACCCCGACTATGTGCCGGGCGGGGTGGTGACCGGGCGCTGGGCAAGCAAGGGCGGCGGGGGAGCGCTGCAGCTGCCGAAGCAGATCCGTGGTGCCGTCATCGCCGACCCCGGCTGGAAGTTCGTGGTGGCGGACGCCTCGCAACTGGAGCCCCGCATTCTCGCCGCCCTGTCCGGAGATCGCGGCATGGCCGAGGCCGGGAGCGCGGGCGACCTCTACGCGGGGATCGTGGCGAGCGGGGCGGTCGCGACTCGCGACGAGGCCAAGGTGGCCATGCTCGGGGCCATGTACGGCGCGACGACCGGCGAGAGCGGGCGGCTGATGCCGGCGCTCACCCGCGCCTATCCCCGGGCGATCGGGCTGGTCGAGGAGGCCGCGCGGGCCGGGGAGAAGGGCGAGATCGTGACGACCAGACTCGGCCGCAGCTCGCCGCGCCCCGGATCCGAGTGGCGTGAGAGCCAGGCCGAGGCCTATGGCGAGACCGCGACGGATGCCGACGCGAGCCGCGCGCGCGGCCAGGCCAGGGGCTGGGGGCGCTTCACCCGCAACTTCGTGGTGCAGGGCAGCGCCGCGGAGTGGGCCCTCTGCTGGATGGCCGGGCTCCGCGGACGCCTGCACGAGATCGGCGGCGGACTGTGGATCACGGATTCGCCGCACCTCGTGTTCTTCATGCACGACGAGGTGGTCGTGCACTGTCCGGAGGCGCTCTCGGTGCAGGTCGAGGCCGCGGTGCGCGCCGCGGCGGCGGATGCTGGGCGCCTCATGTTCGGGCCGATGCCGGTGACCTTCCCCCTGACGGTGGCCGTCGTGGACAACTACGGCCAGGCGAAATAGCGCAGGGCCGTTACACCTGGGCCTTGCGCCCCCGCCTCGGCCGCACATCCGAGAGGGCGCGCGAGGAGTCGTAGTGCGACAGGGCGGCGATCGCCGCTCCGAGCCAGGCGATTGCCGCCACGGCCTGGGCCTCGCGGGCGACCCGGGCCAGGTGCGCCTCGGTGGCGGGGGAGGCATCCGGTGTCGGAGTTCGAGTGCGCAGCAGATCGCCCTCCCACCAACGGCGGTAGTCCTCCGCGACGGCCTTGGCCGCGACGGGATCGATCGATCCCGAGATGATCACCTGGTCCAGCATCTCTGTCCACTCGGGCAGCGCGTCGAGCGTCGGATGCCGCATCCACTCCCGGGCGGCGCCGCGTCCCCCCGCGGTGAGACGGTAGAGCGGCAGGGCGTCATCCGTGGTTCCGGCCGGCTCGATCAATCCCTGTTTGGCCAGGCGGTCGAGGGTGCCGTAGATCTGGCCGACGTTGACCGGCTTGCGGTGGGGAGCGCGGCTCGTCAGCTCCGAATGCAGTTGCAGGCCGTACGCGGGCCCCATGCTGAGGATCGCCAGAATGCCTTCCCGAACCGACACGGCACCTCCTCGCTGCGGCCAAAGCTATACCGAGTATAGGGAGATTGTGCCCCGACACGAAGTCCATCGCACTACACAGTTGTAATTTCGAGGCGCCATCAGCAATAATAAGGAAAACGGCTTGCCGTCCAATTTCATACGCAGCACGCAAGATCCATTCCGAGGTCGATGGGGAAGTCGCACCTCAACGGAATGGAGTTATCGTGGCTGCACGCAATGCCGGTCTCACTGATCACAACAGTGTTGCTATGGCACGAGGAGTGCTCTATGTGCACTCTTCTCCTCGCGCGCTCTGCCCCCACATCGAGTGGGCCGCAGGAGGCGCCCTTGATCGTGCCGTGAACTTCCAGTGGGTTGAGCAGCCCGTGCTCAAGGGCTCCATGCGCACCGAGTTCTACTGGGAGGGCGTGCAGGGCACCGGTGCGGCGCTCGCCTCCGCGTTGCGCGGCTGGGAGCACCTGCGATTCGAGGTCACCGAGGACGCGACGCCCGGCAGCGACGGCGGGCGCTGGCTGCACACTCCGGACCTCGGCATCTTCTTCGCCCAGACCGACACGGTGGGCAACGTCGTCATCCCCGAGGATCGCATCCGGTACGCGATGGAGATCGCCGGTTCCGACGCCTTCGAGTTGCACCGCGAGTTGCGACTCGCCCTCGGCCAGGCCTGGGACGACGAGTTGGAGGCGTTCCGCCACGCCAGCGACACCAACCAGGTGGTGTGGCTGCACAAGGTCGGCTGAGGGCCTCAGCGGGCCGTGTAGACCTTCGTGATGCGCTCGACGTAGCGTTTCGGCGAGAACAGCTCGCGGTCGATCACCGCGCCCTTGGACAGCTCGACGAGAAGCGACGGGGTGGTCACCAGGGTGACGAGCGCGTCGGCCAGGCCGGCGTCATCCGGCGAGTCGGCCAGGAATCCCGAGTTATGCAGACCCTCGCTGAGTTTGGGGTCGCAGTAGAGCACGCCGCGCTCGCGACTGACCGCCTCGGCGATCGTCATCGGCTGGTTGTCGAAGCCGAGCGAGGTGAGGGCGATGGCCGAGGAGGCGTCCATGAGAGCGAGAACCTCGTCGTGCGGAAGGGCGCCCTGGATGCGGATCTCGGGATGGCCGGCGGCGAGCCGCTTGAGGGCGGCGAGGTCGGAGCCTTCGCCCACGAAGTCGACCGTGAAGCCATTGTCGGTGCGGGCGAGGGCGTCGATCACCGCGCGAGCGAACGGCAGCGGGCGTTTCACCGGCTCGCAGCGCGCCACCCAGAGGAAGTGCGGACGCTGGCCGCTCTTCAGCGTGATCGCCTGGGAGGGCAACTCGGGAGTGGCGATCGGGTTGGGGATCACGAAGATCTCGCCGGTGACGCCCGCGTCTTTCAGGTCGGCAGCCTGGTGCGCCGACGGCGACACGACACGCTTGGCCTTGCGGGCCATGGCGAGCACGAGGTTGCGCAGCAGGTTGTCCGTCTTGCGCGGCGTGAAGAGCACATTCGGGATCTTCTCGCCGATCGCCTTCTCCAGGGCCCAGCGGATGAACCAGGCGACCGACGCCTGGGGCGGCCCCTCGCTCGCCCAATAGAAGCTGTGCACTGTGTGGACGAGAGGGATTCCGATGGCCTCCGCCGCGGCATCCGCCACGTGCGCCAGGCCGAACTCGGTCTGGATGTGCACGACGTCGATGTGCTCGTCCCGCAGATAGCGCTCGAGCGCGGCCACGTTCTTGGCGGTGTTCGGGATCACCGCGAGGTCGAGCACGGGCAGGCGGAACAGGGGCTTGATCTGCAGCCCGTCCGCCACGCTCTGGTAGCGCGCACCGAAGGCACCTCGGGCGGGGGAGACCACGACCACGGTGTGGCCGGCCTCCTCGAGGGCAAGTTTCTGCTGTCTCATGGAGGTCTGGGCGCCTCCGACATAGTCGAAGTAGTAGTCGCTGAGGATGGCAATTCGCATGGGCAACGCGGGGTTCGCCCGACTAAACACTCCTGAAGGCGAGGACGGCGTTGTGGCCGCCGAATCCGAATGAGTTGCTGATCGCGAGCAGCGGCCCGTCGGGCAGCGCGCGCGGCGAGGTCACCACGTCGAGCGGGATCGCCGGATCCTGCTCGGTGAGGTTGATTGTGGGCGGCGCCGTGCGGTCGCGCAGGGCGAGGATCGTGAAGATCGCCTCGAGGGCACCGGTTCCACCGAGCAGGTGGCCGGTGGCGCCCTTGGTGGCGGAGACCGGGATGCTGTGCACCCGGTCACCGAACGCCGCCTTGAGCGCCGCATACTCGGCGATGTCGCCGACCGGGGTGCTGGTGGCGTGCGCGTTGATGTGGTCCACGTCGTCCGGTGTCGCGCCGGCCTGGGCGAGTGCGAGGGCGATCGCGCGCGAAGCCCCGCGGCCCTCCGGGTCGTTGGCGGTGATGTGGTACGAATCGGCCGTGACACCGCCCCCGGCGACCTCGGCGTAGATGTTCGCGCCGCGAGCGAGCGCGTGCTCCTCGGTCTCCATGACGATGCTGCCGGCACCCTCGCCCATGACGAAGCCGTCGCGGTCGATGTTGTACGGGCGCGACGCCGTCTCCGGGGAGTCGTTGCGGCGGGACAACGCCTGCATGGACGAGAACGACGCGAGCGTGATGGGGTGGATCGCCGACTCGGTGCCACCCGCGATGATCACGTCGGCGAGACCGAGCTGCAGGTTCGTGTACGCGTTGTGGATGGACTCGGTGCTCGACGCGCAGGCCGACGCCACGGTGTGGGCGAACGCGCGAGCGTGCAGGGCCATCGAGATGGCAGCGGATGCCGCATTCGGCATGAGCATGGGGACGGTCATCGGCAGGACGCGCCGCGGTCCCTTCTCACGCAGGGTGTCCCAGGCGTTGAGCAGGCTCCAGAGGCCGCCGATTCCGGTGGCGTAGTCCACGCCGAGCCGCTCCGGGGCGACGTGCGGCGATCCGGCATCGGCCCAGGCCTCGCGGGCGGAGATGAGGGCGAACTGGGACGACGGGTCGAGGCGCTTGGCCTCTGGCCGCTCCAGGACGTCCTCCGGGCGTACCTTGGCCTCGGCGGCGAAGGTGACGGGAAGCTCGTACTGGTCGATCCAGTCGTGCGTGAGCGAGTGAACGCCGGACTCGCCGGCCAGCAGGGCGCTCCACGACTCCGGGGCGGTTCCGCCCAGGGGGGAGCTCGCGCCGATTCCGGTAACAACGATCTTTTTGGTCATAACGGCATCTCTCTTGTGGATCAACGATTCTGCATCGTTACGCGGGCGCGGCCAGCCCGGACCAGGGCCAGGACTGGCCAGCCGCGTCGTGCGTGGGAGTTAGCCCTGTGCTCCGACGATGAAGCTCACGGCGTCTCCGACGGTCTTGAGGTTCTTGACCTCTTCGTCCGGGATCTTCACGTCGAACTTTTCCTCTGCGTTCACGACAATGGTCATCATCGAGATGGAGTCGATGTCCAGGTCGTCAGTGAACGACTTGCCGAGCTCGACCGAGTCGGTGGCGATGCCGGTTTCGTCGTTGATGAGCTCCGCGAGACCTGCCAGAACTTCTTCTGTGGACAATGCCATTGTGTTTTCTCCTTGGGGGTGTGTCGTTTGACCGTTGATTATCTTACGGGAGGACGACGACCTGGGCCCCGAAGACGAGGCCGGCGCCGAAACCGATCTGCAGGGCGAGACCGCCGCTGAGCTCGGGGTGCTCCTGAAGAAGGCGATGGGTGGCCAGCGGAATCGACGCGGCCGAGGTGTTGCCGGTCGTGGCGATGTCGCGGGCGATGACGACGGAATCCGGCAGCTTCAGCTGCTTCGCGAACTCGTCGATGATGCGCATGTTGGCCTGGTGCGGGATGAAGGCGGCGAGGTCGTCCGCCGTGATTCCGGCGAGCTCGAGGGCGCGCTTGGCGACCTTGGCCATGTCCCAGACTGCCCAACGGAACACGGTCTGGCCCTCCTGGCGCAGCGTGGGCCACGGGGCCTCGCCGTCGCGGAACTCGGTGAGGGTCGCGTTCATGCCCACGGCATCCGCCTTGGAGCCGTCTGATCCCCACACGGCGGGGGAGATGCCCACGGTCTCGCTCGGCCCGATCACGACGGCTCCAGCGCCGTCGCCGAGCAGGAACGAGATGGAGCGGTCGGTGGGGTCCACCACGTCGGAGAGCTTCTCGGCGCCGATGACGAGCGCGTAGTGGGCGGCGCCGGCGCGGATGAGGGCATCGGCCTGGGTGACGGCGTAGCTGAAGCCCGCGCACGCCGCGTTCGTGTCGTAGGCGGCGGCAGGGTTGGAGCCGACGCGGTCGGCGACCACGGCCGCCATCGACGGAGTCTGCTGCACGTTGCTGATGGTGGCCACGATCACGACGTCGATCTGGTCGGCCGGTACGCCGGACTTCTCGATGGCCTCACGGGCGGCATCGGTGGCGAGGTCGACGGCGAGGATGCCGGCCGAGGCGCGCGTGCGGGTGATGATGCCGGTGCGCTGCTGGATCCACTCGTCGCTCGAGTCGATCGGGCCGACGAGCTCGTCGTTGGGCACGACGAGGTCACCGCGCGCCGCGCCGTAGCTGTAGATGCGGGTGAACTGCGGTCCGTGGGACTGCTGGAGCTGGGTCATGAGTTTCCATCAATCAGTTCGAAGGCTGCTGCCAGGTCATCCGGGGTCTTGACGGCCACCGTCGGCACTCCCTTGAGGCCGCGTTTCGCGAGTCCGACGAGGGCTCCTGCCGGGGCGATCTCGATAAGTCCGGTCACGCCAGCGGCCGCGAATGCGTCCATTGTCTTGTCCCACCGTACCGGCGATGAGACCTGGCCGACGAGCAGGTCGACGAAGGCGGCCCCCTCGGTGACACGGGAACCGTCGCGGTTGGTCCAGATCGGAAGGGTCGGGTCGTGCGACTCGATGCCGTCGGCAACCTCGCGGAGATGGTCGACGGCCGGAGACATATACCGGGTGTGGAATGCGCCAGCGACCTGAAGCGGAATCACCCGGGCACCGGTGGGCGGACTCGCCTTGAGGGCGTCCAACGCGGCGAGTTCGCCGGCCACCACGATCTGTCCTCCGCCGTTGAAGTTGGCCGGTTCGAGCCCCAGCTCGGCGAGCTTCTGCAGCAGTTCGGCCTCGTCCCCGCCGATCACGGCACTCATGCCGGTCTCCACGAGCGAGGCGGCCTTCGCCATCGCCGAACCGCGTTCGCGAACGAGCGTCATGGCATCCGGTTCGCTCAGGATGCCCGCGGCCGCCGCCGCGGTGATCTCGCCCACCGAGTGGCCGGCGACCCCGCCGATGCGGTCTCGGCGCCCGTCGAGCAGTGCCGACAGGGTGAGAAGCCCCGCGGCCACGATGAGCGGCTGGGCGACCGCCGTGTCGCGGATCGTGTCGGCATCCGAGACCGTGCCGTGCGCGACGAGGTCGATGCCGACCGCGTCGGAGATGGCGCCCAGGTGGTCCGAGAATCTCGGTTCGGCGATCCAGGGGGAGAGGAATCCGGGAGTTTGGGAGCCCTGACCCGGGCAGACGACGACAATCACTTACCAAGTATCGTGCCATCCGGCACGAGCCGGGTTGTAGAAGCGCACCAAGAACGCGGGGAACCTTTGGTGAGCATCCACACCTCTCCCGCCTCCGCCCTCGTCCGCCCCCATTCCGAAATCCATGCACTCGGCCTCAACACGCCGCTCAACTGCGACCCCACGCCGCAAGGGGGGAAGAAATGCATGGATTTCGGAAGGGGTACCGCCGCCCCGGCCAGGTGCCGGGCCGCCCGGACAACTCAACCGTCAGCAACTGCTCTCTGGCGCGCTCCGGGCAGCACTAGTTGACGGATGAGTGGGGCGGGCAAAGCGCGGCGGGCGGAACGGCCGTGCCGGGCGGGCGGGCCAGGCGAGCCGGGCGACCTCCGCCCCTTTCCGAAATCCATGCAATCCGCCTCAACACGCCGCTCAACTGCGACCCCACGCCGCAAGGGGGGAAGAAATGCATGGATTTCGGAACGGGAAGGTGATATACATGACACGACATTGAATGACACGACATGAATAGAGGCGGAACGATGAAGCCGATCGGCCGGGTTTCGGTGCTGAGCACGGGCAGCGTGCGGATCAGGCCTCAGCACGTCGAGTCGACGGGGTCGCCGATGCTGTGGTGGCTCCTCACCTCGCGGCGGTGGACGGATGCGCGGCCGATCAACGTCTACCTGATCGAGCACGAGCGAGGCGTCGTGCTGTTCGACACCGGCCAGGACCGGCACTCGGTGACCGACCCCGGCTACTTTCCCCGCGGCGTCGTCGGCTGGCTCTACTCACGGCTCGCGCGGTTCTCGATCGCTGCCGACGAGACGCTCACCGCCCGACTGCGCGCGCTTGGCCACGCGCCAGAGGACGTGCACACCGTCGTGCTCTCCCACCTGCACCAGGACCACATCGGCGGCCTCCCGCAGCTCCCCGACGCGCGCATCATCGTCAGCGGTCGGGAGTGGGCACGGCTCGACCGCCGGTTCGCCGAGGTCGACGGTCTGCTCGAGCGGCACATCCGGCTCCCGGGGCTGCACTGGGAGCCCGTGACACCCGCCCCGGTCGACGACCCGTCGATCGCGCCGTTCACCGAGTCGCACGACCTCTTCGGCGACGGCAGCCTCGTTCTGCTGCCGACTCCCGGCCACACCCCCGGTTCGCTTTCGCTGCTGCTTCGACAGGAGGGGATGCCGCCCATGCTCTTCGTGGGCGACCTCACCTACGACGTGGAGCGCCTCGTCGCCGAGCGGGTGCCCGGCGTGGGCGGGCGCGGAGGCCTCCTGGCGTCCACGCGCCAGGTGCTCGCTCTCAGGGAGCGCCTCCCCGACCTGGTGATCCTCGCGGCGCACGATCCGGCGGCGGCCGGCCTCCTTCGGCGGGCGCTCGATCGGAACGGTGCCCGGTGAGACCGGCAGAGAGGCTGCGCTACCTGGTGCTCGCGGCCCAGAGGGAGGGAAACCGGCGCCTCACCCAGAACCTGCGGGTTCTCGGGCTCACCCCGTCGCAGTCCGAGGTGCTGCGCATCCTGGCCGACCGACAGCCGCTCACGCTCACCGGCCTCGGCGAACTGCTCATCTGCGAGAGCGGCACCAACCCCAGCCGGCTTGTCGACCGACTCGTCGGGGCGGGGCTCGTGGCGCGCGCCACCGCGCTCGACGACCGCCGGCAGGTGACGCTGACGCTCACCGCGGCCGGGCGCACGGCCGAGGCGGGCGTGCGCGAGATCGAGGAGCGCCTCTACGCCGATCTGGATGCCGCAAGCGCCGGACTCGACCTCGGGCCGACCCTCGAGCTGCTGGCGCGGGCGATCGCCGGCCAGCCGGCCGGGGACGCGTTCGATCGGCGCGTGCGCCTCGCGGGCTAGCGGCGGCGCAGCGGGCCGTCGGGTTCGGCGATCGAGCCGAGAATGAGGGCGGACTGCAGGATGAGGGACTCCCTGGCCCCGGTCGCATCCCAGCCGATGACCTCGGTGACGCGCTTGAGGCGGTAACGCACGGTGTTCGGGTGCACGAAGAGTTCGCGGGCCGTGGCTTCGAGGGATCGGCCGTTGTCGAGGTAACACCAGAGCGTGGCCAGCAGCTCGGTGGAGTGCGCCTGGAGGGGCTTGTAGATGCGGTTGATGAGCGTCGACCGGGCCAGGGCGTCCCCGGCGAGGGCACGCTCCGGCAGCAGGTCGTCGGCGAGGGTCGGCCGCGGGGCGTTGCGCCACGACCGGGCGACGGCGAATCCGGCGAGGGCGGCCTTTGCGCTGCGCGACGCCTCGACGAGGCTCGCGACCTCGTGGCCGAGCACGAGGTGGCCGTCGCCGAATCCCGGCTCGAGCGCCGTGGCGATGTCGAGGAAGGGGGTGAGGGTGGCGCCAGCCGGTTCGTCGTCCGAGGGGGTCGGATGCGCGCGGCCGATCACGAGCACGAGCCGGCTTCCCTGCACCCCGATGAGCACGTCGGCATCGAGGTGGCGCGCCGTGCGCCGCAGCATGTCAACGTCGAGCATCTTCGGCGCGGTGCCGACGAGCACGGACACCTCGCCGTGGCCGTGCCAGCCCAGGGCCGCGATGCGGCTGGGCAGTTCGTCGTCGTACTCGCCGCTGAGGATCGAGTCCACGACGAGGGCCTCGAGGCGGGCGTCCCACAGGCCGCGGGCCTCCGCCGCCCGGGCGTAGACATCCGCCGCGGCGAACGCGATCTCGCGGGAGTAGAGCAGGATCGCCTCGCGCACGGACTCGTCAGAGCCCTTCACGCGGTCCTCCACGACCTCCACCGTCGCCTTGATCAGCTGCAGAGTCTGGGTGAGGCTCACCGAACGGAGCAGTTCCCGCGGTGCCGCCCCGAACACGTCGGCGGCGATCCAGGGCGTGGAGGTCGGTTCGTCGTACCAGTGGATGAACGACGTGATGCCCGCCTGCGCGACGAGTCCGACCGCCGACCGCCGCCCCGGTGGCATCTCGCCATACCAGGGCAGCGTGTCGTCGAGTCGCTTAAGCGTCGCGGTGGCGAGCTCGCCGGAGATAGCGCGGAGCCACGCGAGCGTCTGCTCCTTAGTCTTCGCCACCGGTGTCATCTGTAGTCGAGCCGGGCGCCCTAGCTCTCGCCGCCGGCCGTGCCGGTCGTTCCCGCGGTCACATCGTGCAGCCGGTAACGCTCGATCGCCTGCTGCGGGATGCCCGGGTGCAGCTTGCCCTGCGCGACGAGCGACTCGAGGGTGCGAACCACCATCGACGGTCCGTCGATCTTGAAGAACCGGCGTGCGGCCGCCCGGGTGTCGGAGAAGCCGAAGTCATCGGCGCCGAGGGTGGCGAAGTCGCCGGGCACGAACGGACGGATCTGGTCGGGAACCGCATGCATGAAGTCGGTCACCGCGACGAACGGTCCCTCGGCCCCCGCGAGCTTCTGGGTGACATACGGCAGCAGTCTCTCGGAGTTCGGGTTGAGGAAGTTGTGCTCGTCGGCGGCGAGGCCGTCACGGCGCAACTCGGTCCAGGACGTGACGGACCAGACATCGGCCGAGACTCCCCAGTCCTCTGCGAGCAGCTGCTGGGCCTCAAGGGCCCAGGGAACCGCGACACCGGAGGCGAGCAATTGCGCCTTCGGTCCCTGCGACTCGCCCGACTTCAGGAGGTAGATTCCCCGCAGCAGCCCGTCGACGTCCAGGTTCTCCGGCTCGGCCGGCTGCACGATCGGCTCGTTGTAGACCGTGAGGTAGTACATGACATTGGGGTGCGGGTGCGACCCTCCGTACATGCGGTCGAGGCCGTCCTTGACGATGTGGCCGAGTTCGTAGCCGTAAGCCGCGTCGTACGAGATGACGGCCTGGTTGGTCGAGGCCAGCACCGGCGAGTGGCCGTCGGCGTGCTGCAGCCCCTCGCCCGTGAGCGTCGTGCGGCCGGCGGTGGCACCCACGACGAATCCGCGCGCCATCTGGTCTCCGGCGGCCCACATGGCGTCGCCGGTGCGCTGGAAGCCGAACATCGAGTAGAACACGTAGACCGGGATCAGCGGCTGGCCGTGGGTGGCGTAGGCGGTGCCGGCGGCCGTGAACGCGGCGAAACCTCCGGCCTCGTTGATTCCGACGTGCACGATCTGGCCCTGCGGGCTCTCCTTGTAGGCGAGCAGCTGTTCGCGGTCGACCGAGGTGTACTGCTGGCCGTTGGGGTTGTAGATCTTCGCCGTGGGGAAGTAGGCGTCCATGCCGAAGGTGCGGGCCTCATCCGGGATGATCGGCACGATGCGGTGACCGAAGTCCTTCGACTTCAGCAGGTCCTTCAGCAGACGCGCGAAGGCCATGGTGGTGGCGATCTCCTGCTTGCCGGAGCCTTTCTTCGCGATGGCATAGGCCGACTCGTCGGGCAGGGAGATCGCGACGTGGTTCGACCGGCGCTCGGGCACGTTGCCGCCGAGCGCGCGGCGACGCTCGTGCATGTACTGGATCGCCTCGTCGTTCTCGCCCGGGTGGTAGTAGGGCGGCAGGTACGGGTTCTCCTCGAGCACGGCATCCGTGATCGGAATGCGCATCACGTCGCGGAACTGCTTGAGGTTCTCGAGCGTGAGCTTCTTCATCTGGTGGGTCGC
>NZ_JAYSJZ010000040.1:0-46620 GCF_043726815.1 Lacisediminihabitans sp. | reverse complement strand
CCGCCAGGCGATGTACAGGGACGCGATCGCGTTCGCCCGGTCGATCAACTACGAGAACGCGGGAACGGTCGAGTTTCTGCTCGACACCGTCGGTGAGCGCAAGGGTAAGCATTTCTTTATCGAGATGAATCCGCGCATCCAGGTCGAACACACGGTGACCGAGGAGGTCACGGATGTCGACCTCGTGCAGTCGCAGATGCGGATCGCGGCGGGCGAGACCCTCGCCGAGCTGGGCCTGCAGCAGGAGAACCTGCACCTGCGCGGCGCAGCGCTGCAGTGCCGCATCACGACGGAGGACCCGGCCGCCGGGTTCCGTCCGGATACGGGCAAGATCACGACCTACCGCTCGCCGGGCGGCGCGGGTATCCGTCTCGATGGCGGAACCGTCTATGGCGGCGACAAGATCTCGCCCCACTTCGACTCGATGCTGGTGAAGATGACCTGCCGCGGCCGCGACTTCCCGGCCGCGGTCGCCCGCGCCAAGCGAGGCCTCGCCGAGTTCCGCATCCGCGGGGTGTCCACCAACATCCCGTTCCTGCAGGCCGTGCTCGACGACCCGTCGTTCGTCGCCGGGGATCTCAGCACCGCCTTCATCGAGGAGCGCCCGGAGCTGTTCCTCACCCACCAGTCGAAGGACCGCGGCACGAAGATCCTCAACTGGCGCGCGGATGTCACGGTCAACCACCCGAACGGAGACGGCGCCGGAATCATCAGCCCGGCGGTCAAGCTGCCGTCGATCGACCTCTCGGCGCCGGCCCCGGCCGGGTCGCGGCAGCGGTTGCTCGAGCTCGGACCCGTCGGCTTCGCGTCCGCGCTGCGGGCCCAGACCGCGCTTGCCGTCACCGAGACGACATTCCGTGACGCCCACCAGTCCCTGCTCGCCACCAGGGTGCGCACCAAGGACCTGCTCGCCGTCGCGCCGTACGTGGCGCGGATGACGCCGGAGCTCCTCTCGGTCGAGGCCTGGGGCGGAGCGACCTACGACGTCGCGCTGCGCTTCCTGGGCGAGGACCCGTGGGACCGACTCGCCTCGCTGCGTGAGGCCCTGCCGAACGTCGCGATCCAGATGCTCCTGCGCGGCCGCAACACCGTGGGCTACACCCCGTACCCCACGGAGATGACCGACGCGTTCGTGCGCGAGGCGGCATCCACCGGTGTCGACATCTTCCGCATCTTCGACGCCCTCAACGACGTGTCGCAGATGCGGCCGGCCATCGACTCCGTGCTCGCGACCGGGAGCGCCGTCGCCGAGGTGGCTCTCTGCTACACGGGCGACCTGCTCGACCCGGCCGAGACCCTCTACACCCTCGACTACTACTTGAGACTTGCCGACCAGATGGTCGAGGCCGGGGCGCACATCCTGGCCATCAAGGACATGGCCGGCCTGTTGCGTGCCGGGGCGGCCGAGAAGCTCGTGGCGGCGCTGCGGGAGCGCTTCGACCTGCCAGTGCACGTGCACACCCACGACACCGCGGGCGGCCAGCTCGCGACCCTGCTCGCGGCGAGCCGTGCCGGGGCGGATGCCGTGGATGTCGCGAGCGCGCCCATGGCGGGAACCACCAGCCAGCCGTCGGCATCGGCGCTCATCGCGGCGCTCGCGCACACCGAGCGGGACACCGGGCTGTCGCTCAAGGCGGTCTCCGACCTGGAGCCGTACTGGGAGGCGGTGCGTCACGCGTACAAGCCGTTCGAGTCCGGCCTGCCCGGCCCGACCGGCCGCGTCTACCGGCACGAGATCCCGGGCGGCCAGCTCTCCAACCTGCGCCAGCAGGCCATCGCCCTCGGTCTCGCCGACCAGTTCGAGAAGATCGAGGACCTCTACGCCGCCGCGAACCAGATTCTGGGCCGGCCCCCCAAGGTCACCCCGTCCTCGAAGGTTGTCGGCGACCTCGCGCTCTCCCTGGCCGCGGCGAACGCCGACCCCAAGGACTTCGAGGAGAACCCGGACAAGTACGACATCCCGGACTCGGTGATCGGTTTCATGGCCGGCGAGCTCGGCGACCTGCCCGGCGGCTGGCCGGAGCCGTTCCGCACCAAGGTGCTCGCTGGGCGCAAGGTGAAGATCGGTGTCGAGGAGATCTCCGATGCCGCCCGCGCCGGGCTCGCCGGCGACGCCGCCTCCCGGCGGGCGACCCTGAACCGGCTGCTGTTCCCCGGGCCCACCAAGCAGTTCGAAGACGTGCGCGAGCTCTACGGCGACCTGTCGGTCGTCGACACGGTCGACTACCTCTACGGCCTGCGGCAGGGCACGGAGCACGCGATCCACATCGATCGCGGCGTGACTCTCTTCGTGGGGCTCGAGGCGATCGGCGAGGCCGACGACAAGGGCATGCGCACCGTGATGACCATCCTCAACGGACAGCTGCGTCCCGTCTTCGTGCGTGACCGGGGAATCACCGTCGAGAGCAAGGCGGCGGAGAAGGCGGATCCGGCCCGGCCGGGCCAGGTCGCCGCCCCCTTCTCGGGAGTCGTCACCCTGCAGGTGTCCGAGGGCGACGCCGTCGAGGCCGGGCAGGCCGTGGCCTCGATCGAGGCCATGAAAATGGAGGCCGCGATCACCACTCCGGTGGGCGGAATCGTGCGGCGCCTCGCCGTTCCGAAGACCCAGCAGGTGGACGCCGGGGACCTTCTGCTGGAGGTCACGACGAGCTGACGCGGCGCCCGCCCCCACAGCCGGAACGGCCGCGCCCCCGAGCGGGGCTGGCGTGAGGGTAAAATAAGGGGTTCTCTAGTAGCGAAGGGTGGTGTTGTCATGACAACTAAACGCAATGAGTCGGACGACCACGAGGCCAACCTCGGTGCCGACAACGCTGCTTCCGTCGACCTCATCGACTCCCCGTCCCGGGACATCGCATCGCGCCTGCCGGAGAGTCTCACGATCGAGGTGAGCCTCCCGACCACGGTTCACGCCGCACCGGAAGACGAGCTCGCCGTCGCGATCGTGGAGGTTCCGGTGAATCCGGGAGCGATCGAGACCGCGGAACCGTCGACGATGTCCATCACCGTCGTGCCGCCGAAGGTGGTGGAGAAGAAGCCGGAGCCCCCGGTGATTCCCGAGCTCCCCGCCGGCGACGATCGGGCATCGACGCGGCGCGGGCGCATGCGCGGCGAGGTGTCCACCTCGCCCGAGGCGGCATCCATGCTCACCCCGGACCGCCTCATTGACCGCAAGCGCCGGCTGCGCGGCCGGCCGGAGGGCGGCTGGAACGCCTTCGTCTATGCCATCACCCTCCATTTCGTGAACCTCGGCGACTCTCCCAAGGTGATCGCCCGCAAGGCCGTCGAGGCTCGCATCGACAAGAGGTTCGAGGGCGGCGCCCGCTTCATTCCGGTGCTCACCCGCAAGGGCGGCGTGGGCAAGACCACCATCACGGCGCTCCTGGGAATGGCCCTGGCCGAGACGCGCGAGGACCGCATCATCGCGATCGATGCCAACCCCGACCGCGGCACCCTCTCCGAGCGGGTCAACAAGCAGACCCGTTCGACCGTGCGGGACGTCGTGACGATGGCTCCGACGATCACGAGCTTCAACGACTTCACCACCATGGTCTCCCGGGACGAGACGCGGCTCGACATCCTCGCCTCCGACACCGACCCGCTGCTCTCCGAGGCCTTCGACGAGAACGACTACAACGTGGTGGCCGATCTCGCCGCCCGGTTCTACTCGATCGTGCTCACCGACTGCGGCACCGGCATCGTGCACTCGGTGATGCGCGCCACGCTGCAGCGCGCCGACTCGGTCGTGATCGTCTCCGGCGGCAGCGTGGATGAGGCGCGCCTCGCCTCAGAGACCCTCACCTGGCTCGAGGCCAACGGCTACGGGGACCTCGTGCGCAACGCGATCGTTGCACTCAACACGGCGACGCAGGGCACCAATCTCGTCAAGCTCGAGGAGATCGAGGCGCACTTCAAGTCGCGGGTGCGCGAGATCGTGCGGATCCCGTACGACCCGCAGCTCGCCGCCGGTTCGGTGATCAACTACAAGGACCTGAAGCCCCTCACCAAGGCCTCGGCGCTCGAGCTCGCGGCGCTCGTGACGGACGGCCTGCCCTCGCGTCAGGGTGGCTGAGTACTCCTGGCCGTCGAGGCAACTCGACCTCGCGGTCGTCGGCGAGGCAGCTCCATCGTCGACGTGCTGATGTTGCTCGCCGTCCCAGCCCCCGCCACGGCGGTGCCCCACGCGCCGATCGCCCAGCTCACAGAACGGAACACCACGGCATGACGGAACGACAGATCAGGATCTTCGGAGACCCGGTATTGAAGACGGTGTCCGACCCGATCCGGCCGTCGGATGACGTGACCGGACTGGTCGAGGACCTTCTCGACACCGTGAAGGTGCCGGGCCGGGCGGGCGTGGCCGCCCCGCAGATCGGCGTGAACCAGCGGGCGTTCAGCTACAACGTCGACGGCAAGATCGGCTACATCCTCAACCCGGTTCTCGTCGAGGTGTCCGGCGAACCGGAACTCGTCGACGAGGGCTGCCTGTCGATCCCCGGGTTCTACTTCGAGCGGCTGCGGTACCCGTTCGCGCGCGTGACGGGCACCGACATCCAGGGAACGCCGATCGAACTCAGCGGCACCGGGGTGATGGCGCAGGCGCTGCAGCACGAGACCGACCATCTCAACGGAACGCTCTACATCGACGGCCTCGAGAAGGACGTCAGACGCGAGGCGATGTCCCAGATCCGCCAGGCGCCCTGGTTCTAGCTCGCAATGCCCTCCGTGGCTGGGGCGCCCTGGTACATGCTCTCGATCACGTCGCGGAAGTCCTTGAGAACCTCGTTGCGCTTGACGCTGAGCTTGGGCGTGAGGTAGCCGGTCGCCTCGGTGAAGTCCTTCGGCAGGATCACGAACTTGCGGATCGACTCCGCGCGGGAGACGGTGGCGTTCGCGGCATCGACAGCGCGCTGCACCTCTGCGATCACCTTGAGATTCTTCCGGGCCTCGTCGATCGACTGGGTGGCGTCCTCGCCGATGTTGTTGAGCCACACCGGCAGCATCTCCTCGTCGAGGGTGACGAGCGCCGAGATGAACGGCTTCTGCTCGCCCACGACGACCACTTGGCTGATGATCGGGTTCGCCCGGATCGGATCCTCGAGTTGGGCGGGGGCGACGTTCTTGCCGCCGGCCGTGACGATGATCTCCTTCTTGCGACCGGTGATCGACAGGTAGCCGTCCTCGTCGAACTCGCCGATGTCCCCGGTCTTGAACCAGTCACCGTCGAAGGCCTCGGCCGTGGCGGTGGGATTCTTCCAGTAGCCGTCGAAGACGTTGACTCCCTTGGCCTGAATCTCGCCGTCCGCCGCGATCCGCACCGAGACACCGGGAAGTGGCGGCCCCACCTTGCCGATCTTGAACTTGGAGGGGAGATTCACCGAGATGGGCGCCGTCGTCTCGGTGAGCCCGTAGCCCTCGAGGATCGTGATGCCCAGGCTGCGGTAGAAGTGTCCGAGTCGAAGCCCGAGCGGGGCCGAGCCGGAGACGGCGAACTTGACGTTGCCGCCCATGGCCGACCGGATCTTGGAGAGCACGAGCCGGTCGAGCACGGCGAACTGCACCTTGAGGCCGAACGGCACGGACCCGGCGTCGAGCGCCTTCGAGTGCTCGATCGCCACGGCGGCCGCGCGGCGGAAGATCGCGCCCTTGCCGCCGGATTCCGCCTTCTGCTCCGACGAGTTGTAGACCTTCTCGAACACCCGCGGCACCGCGAGGAGGAAGGTGGGCTTGAACGACTGCATCGCGGGCAGAAGCTGCTTCGTGTCCGACTGGTGGCCGACCTTCACCCCGCCGTGCACGCAGAGCAGGGAGATGAAGCGGGCGAAGATGTGCGCGGTGGTGATGAACAGAAGGGTGCTCGACTGCGTGTTCACGACCTCGGGGATCGCCTTCGCCGAGTTGCGGCAGAGCTCCACGAAGTTGGCGTGGGTGAGGATGCAACCCTTGGGCCTGCCGGTCGTGCCCGCCGTGTAGATGAGCGTGGCGAGATCCGCGGCGTTCGCGATCGTGCGCCGACGCTCGATCTCCTCGTCCGGCACCGCGACGCCCGCGGCGGCGAGCTTGTCGAGGTCGCCGAGGTTGATCTTCCACACCTTGTCGATCAGGGGGAGGTCGGCGTACACCTCGTCGAACCGGGCGAAGTGGTCGGGCGTCTCGGTGATCATGGCGATCGCGCCGGAGTCGGACAGGTTCCACTGCACCTGCGCGGGGGAGGAGGTCTCGTACACCGGCACGAGCACGGCGCCGGCGAACCAGGTGGCGAAGTCGATGAGCGTCCACTCGTAGCGGGTCTTGCACATCAGCCCGATCTTGTCGCCCGGCTGGATCCCGGAGGCGACGAGCCCCTTCGCGAGCGCCACGACCTGGCGGAGGAATTCGGATGCCGTGACATCCGTCCACCCTCCGTCGGCAGTCGGAAGCGCGAAGAGCGCGAGGTCCGGGGTGGCGGCTACACGATCGATCAGCAGGTCCGTCGCGTTCGCTTGCGGGTCGGCCTCGACTACGGCAGGTACGTCGTACTGTTCCACGGCAACTCCCTTGGCACCGGTCAATTCAATGATTCAAGCCTACCCGGCGCACTCGGGCGAACCTGTGTGCGTGGCGGGGAGCCTTGCTCTTGCCTAAACTCTAGGTGGTGCATCCGGGCGACCTTTCGCCGCCGGTCAGGATGCCGTTCCCTCCGTATCACCAAGAAGAGGTCAAGCGCCCGTGCACGCAATTGGAATTGACATCGGTGGAACGAAGATCGCCGGAGCCCTCGTGAGCGAGGAGGGCGAGATCATCGCCGAGGACCGTGTGGCGACGCAGGCCGGCGACTCGAACGCGATCGTCGACGCCGTCGTGGCGATGATCGAAAAGCTCCGCGAGGGGCACGAGGTGACCGCGGCCGGGGTGGCGGCACCCGGCTTCATCGACGCCGCGCAGTCCATCGTCTACTACACCCCGAACATCAGCTGGCGGCACGAGCCGCTCCGGCAGCGACTCACCGAGCGCCTGGACCTCGACATCACCATCGACAACGACGCGAACGCGGCCGGCTGGGCGGAGTTCCGGTTCGGCGCCGGCCGGCTCGTGAGCGACATGACCATGCTCACCATCGGCACCGGCGTGGGCGGCGCCATCGTCACCCAGGACCGCCTGTTCCGGGGCGGGTTCGGCGCCGGGGCCGAACTCGGTCACATGCGCGTCGTGCCGGACGGCCTCCCCTGTGGGTGTGGAGCCCGCGGCTGCATCGAGCAGTACGGCTCCGGCCGTGCCCTGCTCCGCATGGCGAACGGCATCGCGGATGTCGGCGGAATCGGCCTCGGCCTCGCCGCGGTTCGCGAGCAGAAGGGCTCGCTGACCGGACCGGACGTCGCGGCGCTCATCGTGGCCGGCGACCCGGGGGCGCTTCAGGCGCTTCGCGAGCTCGGTCACTGGCTCGGGCAGGCCTGCGCGTCGCTGAGCGCGATTCTCGACCCGCAGGTGTTCGTCTTCGGCGGCGGGGTCGCCGTCGCCGGCGACCTGCTGCTCGACCCGATCCGTGAGGCGTACCTCTCTCATCTGCCCGCCCGCGGCTTCCACCCCGAGCCCGCCTTCGTGATCGCCGAACTCGTGAACGACGCCGGCGTGGTCGGCGCGGCCGACCTGGCGCGGCTGCACGCGGCGAATCGAGCCTGACCGCGGGGAACGCCCGTGCGACACTCCGAGCCTCGCGAGCACCGCTAAGCTGAGCTTTGTCTCTCAAAGGTGGTGTCGATGTTCTACTGGTTCATGAAGAACCTGGTCGTAGGGCCGATTCTCAAGACCGCCTTCCGGCCCTGGGTCACCGGCCACGACAACATCCCCCGCACCGGCGGCGTGATCATGGCGAGCAACCACCTGTCGTTCATCGACTCGGTGTTCCTTCCGCTCGTGATCGACCGGCGCATCAGCTTCCTCGCCAAGAGCGACTACTACACGGCCAAGGGCATCAAGGGCTGGTTCATCCGCAACTTTCTCACCGCGGCGGGGATGCTGCCCATCGACCGCTCCGGCGGCAAGGCGTCCGAGGCGTCGCTGCAGACGGGCCTCGGCGTGCTGGCGCGCGGCGAGATGCTCGGCATCTACCCGGAGGGCACCCGCAGCCCGGACGGCCGGCTGTACCGCGGCCGCACCGGAGTCGCCCGGATGATTCTCGAGGGTCACGTTCCCGTGGTGCCCGTGGCGATGATCGACACCGAGAAGGTGATGCCGATCGGACGCCGTCTGCCCAAGGTGCGCCGCATCGGCATCGTGATCGGCGAACCGCTCGACTTCTCCCGCTTCGAGGGGATGGAGGGCGACCGTTTCATCCTCCGCTCCATCACCGACGAGATCATGTACCAGCTCGACCGCCTGAGCGGGCAGGAATATGTGGATGTCTATGCCACTTCGGTTAAGGAGAAGCAGGGCTCGGCAAGCCGGTAGGCTGGCCAATCGGGCCCCGTTGCCCCACACCCACCGCCAGCACCGTTGCATTGAGGAATTCTTTTCGTGCTTAGTCGTTTCGAAGATCCCGTGGTTATTGCCGATCCTTCCGTGATCGCCGGGCTCGACTATTGGCGCACACTCCCCATCAAGCAGCAGCCGCAGTGGCCGGACTCCACGGCCCTGCAGGCCGCCTCCGACGAGATCGCCACCCTCCCGCCGCTCATCTTCGCCGGCGAGGTGGACGTGCTTCGCGAGCGGCTCGCCGCCGCCGCCAGCGGCAATGCGTTCCTGCTGCAGGGCGGGGACTGCGCGGAGACCTTCGCCGGGGCCACCGCCGACCAGATCCGCAACCGCGTGAAGACGGTGCTGCAGATGGCCGTGGTGCTCACCTACGGCGCCTCCACGCCGGTGATCAAGATGGGCCGCATGGCCGGCCAGTTCGCCAAGCCGCGCTCGAGCGACACCGAGACGCGGGGCGACGTGACCCTGCCCGCCTACCGTGGCGACATCGTCAACGGCTACGATTTCACCCCCGAGTCGCGCGAGGCCGACCCGCGTCGGCTCGTGCAGGGCTACCACACCTCCGCCTCCACCATCAATCTCGTGCGCGCCTTCACCCAGGGCGGTTTCGCCGACCTGCGCGAGGTGCACCGCTGGAACCAGGGCTTCGCCCGCAACCCGGCGAACGTGCGTTACGAGCAGATGGCCCACGACATCGACAAGGCCATCAAGTTCATGGAGGCGGCCGGCGCCGACTTCGACGAGCTGAAGCGCGTGGAGTTCTACACCAGCCACGAGGGCCTGCTCATGGACTACGAGCGCCCGATGACGCGCATCGATTCCCGCAACGGCACGCCGATCAACACCTCGGCCCACTTCCTCTGGATCGGGGAGCGCACGCGCGACCTCGACGGCGCGCACGTGGACTACATGTCCCGCCTGCGCAACCCGATCGGCGTCAAGCTCGGCCCGACGACCAAGATCGACGACATGCTGCGTCTGATCGACAAGCTCGACCCCGACCGCGAGCCGGGACGCCTCACGTTCATCACCCGCATGGGCGCCGGCAAGGTGCGGGATGCCCTCCCGCCGCTGCTCGAGGCCATCAAGCAGGCGGACGCGAATCCGCTCTGGGTGACCGACCCGATGCACGGCAACGGACTCACCACCCCGAACGGCTACAAGACGCGTCGTTTCGACGACGTCGTGGACGAGGTCAAGGGCTTCTTCGAGTCGCACCGTGCGGCCGGGACCTACCCGGGCGGCATCCACATCGAGCTCACCGGAGACGACGTCACGGAGTGCCTGGGCGGCTCCGAGCAGATCGATGAGACCGACCTCGCCACGCGCTACGAGTCGCTCTGCGACCCCCGGCTCAATCACATGCAGTCGCTCGAGCTGGCGTTCCTCGTGGCCGAGGAGCTCGGCGCGCGCTGAGGCCGCTCGTTCCGGTCACCCCGCGTGTTGCTCGCGGCGGGGGATACCGTTCGGCGGCGGGGGTTACGCCTCCCGCCGCGACGTGGTTTCCCCGCCCTGGCGCGCTCCGACTCCCTCCGCGAGGGAACGGAGCTAGCCGGAGAAGATCCCGCAGAAGGCCGTGGCCTTCACGGTCGAGCCCTTGTCGACGCTCGTGCCCGCTCCTGGCGAAGTCTTCTTCACCGTGCAGGCGGAAGGCGTCAGATTCGCCTGGGTTCCCGAGGTGCCGACCAGTCCGGCGGCGGTGAGTGCGTCCCTGGCCTTGTCCCAGGTCATGTTGACGACATCCGGCACGATCACCTGCTCCGGCCCCCGCGACATCGTCAACCGAACCGTGTCGTTCGGGCGGATCGGCTTGTCCTTGCCCGCGGAGTCCTTGGGCATCTCGATGCCGATCACGTCATCCTTCGGCACGTCGGCGCTGAACGCATCAACGCCCTTGGTGGCGGTGAGGCCGGAGGCCTGCAGGAGCTTCGACGCCTCGTCGAAGCTCAGCCCGGCGACGGCGGGCAGCGGTCCGGCGGAGATCACGAGCGAGATCTTCTGCTGCTGGCCGTACTGCTTGACAGTCGAGAGATCTGTGCCATCCGCGCCGAGCGCCGCGATCACCGTGCCGAGCGGCGCCTTGCCATCGAACTGCTGGGCGGACTTCGTGCCGTCGTAGGTGAAGTCGAGGGTCTTGATCCTGTCGATCGCCTGCTGCTCCGGCAGGCCCCGCAGGTCGGGGAGGTCGAGCAGCTTCGGGCCGGTGGAGACGAGGAGCTTCACGACCGTGTCGCGCACGATGAGGGTGCCGCTCGGCGGATCGGTGTTGACCACCGCATCCTTCGCCACGGTGGGGGAGTCGGTGGGCACGACGGTCGGGTCGACCGTGAGACCGAGCTTCACGAGCTGGGCTGTCGCGTCGGTCGGCGTCTGTCCTGCCAGATCCGGGATGCCGACGCGCGCGCCGGGCCCGGCGCCGAAGTACCAGCCGGTGCCGCCGGCGAGGGCCGCGAGAAGAATCACCAGGCCGAAGAGCCAGAAGCCCTTGGACCGGCGCCGCTCCGCCTTGTTCGAGAGGGTCGCCGCCGACTCGGTGAGGATCGGGCCCGTGCGGTGCCTGGCCTTCGCGGCGAAGATCTGGGTCTCGGCGGTGGAGGAGGACGAGGCGACGGCTGACGGCATCACCACGGTGCGCTGCACGGCGGTCGCCGCGGTCGACGAATCGTCGTGGCGCAGCGCCGCCTCCGTCTCGTGCAACTGGTCGAGCATGGTCTTCGCGTCGCGCGGACGCTGGTCCGGATCGCGCGCGGTCGCCCAGAGCACGAGCTCGTCGAGCTCCGCCGGCACACGGGGGTTCTTGGCGCTCGGCATCGGCACGGTGTCGTTCGCGTGCTGGTGCGCGATCTGGAATGCCTGCTCGCCCTTGAACGGCTGCTCGCCGGCAAGCATCTCGTAGAGCATGATGCCCACGGCGTAGATGTCGCTTCGCGTGTCCGCCACCCCGCGGGTCACGAGCTCGGGGGAGAGGTAGGCGATGGTGCCGAGCAGCGCGTTGCCGGTGGCCGTGTTGGCCGAGGCGGCGCGCGCGAGCCCGAAGTCACCGATCTTGATGCGCCCGTCATCCGCCAGAAGCACGTTCTCGGGCTTGAGGTCGCGGTGGACGATGCCGTTCTTGTGCGCCGCGGCGAGGCCGGCGAGGATCGCCTCCATGATGTCCATGGCCTGCACCGTCGTGAGCACCTTGTGCTCCTGAAGCAGGTCGCGCAGGGTGATGCCCGGCAGGTACTCCATCACCAGGTAGGCGGTCTCGCCGTCCTGTCCCTGGTCGTAGACGTTCACGACATTCGGATGCGCGAGTCGCGCGGCCGAGCGGGCCTCCTGGATGAACCTGGCCTTGTATTGCGAGTCGTCCGCGAGGTGGCCGTGCATCACCTTGATCGCCACCCGGCGCTCGAGGCGCAGGTCGGTGGCCAGGTAGACCGTGGCCATGCCGCCGCGGGCGATGCGTGAGCGCACCTGGTACCGGCCGTCGATAAGACGGCCGATGAGGGGATCGGTGCTGTTGGTGCTCACCGCACGAGTCTAAAGTTGGCCGGGCCCGAAGGCCTGCCAAAACACCGTGAAGCCGGGTTTAGCCGAGGTCTTTGAGCCACGCGCGAGCCCCGGTCTCCCACTTCGCGTACGCGTCGGGGAAGGCGGAGAGCTGCACGGACTGCGCGGCCTGGGTGACGGTCTTCGACTTCCATCCCGGGATGTCGAGCAGCCCGCGCGTGTTCGCAGCGTTCGGGTTCTTCGGGCCGCCGAAGAAGAGTCTGGCGGCGTACGACGGGTCGAGGATCTGGGCCGGCGATCCCCAGCCGGTGCTCGGGCGCTGCTGGAACAGGCCGAGCGAGTCGCGATCGCCGTAGTTCAGGTTGCGGAGGCCGGATTCCTGAGCCGCGGCCGCGAGGGCGACCACGAGACCGTAGTCGGGCACGCCGAGCGAGCGACCGACGCGGATGATGGTCTTCGCGTTCGTGGCCATCTCCGCGGTGAGCACGATCGACGGCGTCACCGACGCGGCGGGCACGATCGGCTTGGCCGGGATCACGAGGCTGCGTCCCGTGTAGATGATGCTCGACCAGGAGAGTCCGTTGGCCGCCAGCAGCGCCCCGGTCGTCACGCCGAAGCGGGACGCGATGCCCGCGATCGTGTCGCCGGTGGCGATCACGTACGCGCCGGGTGCGACCGTCGGCTTCGCGGGGGCCGGTGCCGCCACGATCGGGGTGGACGAGACCGCGGCGGTCGACGCGCCGGGAATCGCGAGGGTCTGCCCGGGGTAGATGATGCTCGCCCAGCCGAGACCGTTCGCGCTGAGGAGATTCTGAACGCTCACTCCGAAGCGGGCGGCGATGTGGCTGATCGTGTCACCCTTGGCGATCGTGTAGCGGGAGGTGGGTGACCCGACCACGGGCGCCGCAACAGGAACCGGCCCACCGCTGGTGAGCTTGAGCACCTGGCCCGGGAAGATCACCGACTTCCAGCCGAGGCCATTGAGGGCGAGCACGGATGCCGTGGCCAGGCCGAAGCGACCGGCGATGCTGCTGACGCTGTCGCCGGCGGCGACCTTGTAGGTGGCCGGAGCCGCCGCGGTGCTCGTCTGCGCCTCGGACACGGTGATCGGAGTCGGGTTGGCGGCGGCGCGGGTGGCTGCGGCGAACGCCTCGCGGATGGTCTTTCCCAGCTCGGACGGGCTGGAACGCGGCTTGGCGGGCGGTTTGGCGTCCGCAGTGTCGATCGGACCGGTGAGAGTCATGCTCATGGCCATCGATCCGGCGAGCACGATCGGCAGCGTCGACATCAGGTTCCTGCTCAGGCGACTGCGATCTTTGGGCGCGGCGTGTCTCGCGCCCTGGTCGAATGTGCTTGTCATGTCTGGTTCCCCGTCCATCTCCCCGGCCCCGAGAAGGTCGTTACTCAATCGAACAACGCTGACACAGAAGATACTCAGTGTCAATTACCGTGGCTGTTGGGGTTTCGCGTAACCTGTCGGAAACATACGCTGAGTTTGCGCTGGCGGCCAGTTCTGGCAGCATTGCCTCGTGACCATTGCTCCAGAAACTCGCTGGCTGACCATCCCCGACCTCGTTGAACTGCTCGGCATCGGCGTGAGTAAGGTACGGAGGCTCATCGAGGATCGCAGCCTGCTCGCCGCGAAGGTCGATGGGGTGTGGAAGGTCCCCGAGTCGTTCATCCGCGACGGGGAGCCGCTTCCGGAACTCCGAGGCACCCTCCTGGTGCTGCACGACAGCGGCTTCAGCGACGAGGAAGCCATGAACTGGCTGCTCACCTCGGAGGAGAGCATCGGCATCCCGCCGGTCGACGCGTTGCGCGCGGGACGTAAGGCAGAGGTTCGCCGGGTCGCCCAAGCTCTCGGGTTCTAGGGCCGCTCGACTTCCGGCTCACGACCTCGGCGCCCGTACCTGACGGCGTCGAACGGTTCGCCTCAGGCCGAACGCTTGCTCACGGTGTCTGCGAGCTGCACCAGTTGCTCGCGCGCGGCGGCGCTCACCGGCGCGTTCTCAATGGCCTCGATGGCGATGCCCACGTTGTGCTCGATGATCCGCTCCACCTGGTCCACGGCCCCACAGTCGCGAATCGAGGCCTGCAGCATGGAGACCTGCTGGGCGCTGAGTTCGGGGTCGCCGAGCAGTTCGTCGAGCACGCGGGTGGCATTGGGCTCCAGGTTGTTGCGCGCGAGGGCGATCAGCACCGTGCGTTTTCCCTCGCGCAGATCGTCGCCGGCCGGCTTGCCCGTGGTCTGCGGATCGCCGAACACGCCGAGCAGGTCATCCCGAAGCTGATAGGCGACGCCGAGGGGGAGTCCGAACTCCCGCAGGGCGGACACCTGGGCGATGCTGCCGCCGGCGAGGGCCGCGCCGATGGCGAGCGGGGCCTCGATGCTGTACTTGGCGGACTTGTAGACGATCACGCGGTGTGCGCGGGCCAGCAGCTCCGGCTCGGGGTACGAACGCCAGGACCGTTCCTCGAGGATGTCGAGGTACTGGCCCACGGTCACCTCGGTCCGCATGCGGTTGAATTCGAGCCGGGCCGCCTCGCGCGCGGCGAGGTCTGGCAGTTCCCGCAGACCGGAGTCGAAGAGCTCGTCGCTCCACCCGAGCAGAAGGTCACCGAGAAGAAGGGCGGCGGACTGGCCGAAGGTGCGCGGGCTTCCGTTCCAGCCGCCCTCGGTGTGCAGGGACTCGAATCGTTTGTGCGCCGCGGGCATGCCCCGCCGCGTGTCCGAGCTGTCCATGATGTCGTCGTGCACGAGGGCGGCGGCGTGGAAGATCTCGAGCGCACTCGCGGCCTTCACGACGGCGGCGAGGGCGCCGCGCTCCTTGCCGTCCTGGGCCGGGTCGAAGCCCGTGGAGTGACCACTCACCGACTGCCAGCCCCAGTAGCAAAACAATGCTCGAAATCTCTTTCCGCCGCGGAGAAGATCGCGCGAGAAATCAATAAAGGGGAACAGGTCGGGGCCGATCGAGGACAGGAGTGGTTCCCTGCCGTCGAGAAAGGCATCGATATCAGCCTGAACTAGGTCAACTAACCGCGTACTCTCAGCCACGGTCCTAGCCTAGCTTTGCTCGGGAGCATACAATTGAGAGTTACCATTGGTCGGTCTCGAGCCCGAAAGGAGTCACCATGCCGTTGTCGGAACAGGAACAACGTCTCCTGGAAGAGATGGAGCGAAGCCTCTATCACAACGATGCTGACTTCGTCGCCACCGTGGGGAGTCGCCACGGGCGGCCCTCCTACCGTGCGATCGTCGTCGGAATCCTCGTCGGGCTCCTCGGAGTCGGGGTGATCGTCACCGGCGTGATGCTGCGACAGCCGCTCATCGGGGTAGCCGGCTTCGTCGTGATGTTCGTGGGAGTGCTGATGTCCGTCTCGTCGCCGAAGCGGCTCACGCTGCCCGAGGCACCGGCTGCGCCGAAGCCCAGGAAGGTGGGCTTCATGGATCGCATGAACGACCGCTGGGAGAAGCGACAGGACGACCGCCACGAGTAACCCGAGTCTCTCTGAGCTGGTGCGCCTGGCGCATTAGGAGCAGTCAAGAGGTCGACCGAAAGGTCGGCCTTTTTTCTTGCCCAAATTCGGGGAAATCTCCTCCACCTTCCTCCACCTGTAAAAACCCTGTGATTCCGGGGCAAAATGCCCCAGTTCGAGGGGCGCGCGGGTCCATTTCGTTGTTTTGTGGTGGGAAGTGGAGTAAAGTGGAGATTACCTGAATCCAGGCCGGAGAAGGAGGGGGAGCCGCCGATGTTTCTTGGCACGCACACCCCCAAGCTCGACGACAAGGGCCGCATCATCCTTCCGGCCAAGTTCTGGTCGGAACTCGAGTCCGGCATCGTGATCACCCGTGGCCAGGAACGCTGCCTGTACGTGTTCAGCACTCGCGAGTTCGAGGAACTGCACGACCGCATCCGTCAGGCGCCGGTCACGAGCAAGCAGGCGCGCGACTACCTACGCCTCTTTCTCTCCGGAGCCAACGCGGAGGTGCCAGACGGCCAGCACCGCGTCACCATTCCCGCCGCACTGCGCGCGTACGCCGGCCTCGGCCGCGACCTCACCGTCATCGGCGCAGGCAACCGCGCCGAGATCTGGGACACCGCCGCCTGGGAGACCTATTACGCCGAACAGGAAAGCGCGTTCGCCGACACCACGGAGGAGGTGATCCCCGGACTCTTCTAGCGCCTTGCCCGTGACTCCCAGCCGATCTCACGCCCTGCCACACTTCCCCGGTGGCAGGTCGGACCGGATGGGGATCAGGGGCCAGGGGCCGGAACACCGGTCATCATGGTCGACAACCAAATCCACACTCCGGTGATGCTCGAACGCACGATCGAGCTTCTCGCTCCGGCGCTCGCCAAGCCCGGAGCGGTGCTCGTGGACGCCACCCTCGGCATGGCCGGGCACGCCGAGGCGTTCCTGCGGCGCTTCCCGGAGCTCGTGCTCGTGGGCCTCGACCGGGACACCGATGCGCTCGCCATCGCCGCGGAGCGCCTCGCGCCCTTCGGCGACCGCGTCCACCTCGTGCACACCGTCTACGACCGCTTCACCGAGGCCCTCGAGGGGCTCGGCATCGACGAGGTGTCCGGCATCCTCTTCGACCTCGGCGTCTCGTCACTCCAGCTCGACCGGGTGGAGCGCGGATTCTCCTACTCGAAGGATGCACCGCTCGACATGCGCATGGACGCCACCTCGGAGCTCACGGCCGAGAAGATCCTCGCCGAGTACAGCGAGACCGAACTTCGCCGCATCTTCTGGGAGTACGGCGAGGAGCGGCTCGCTCCACGCTACGCGCAGCGGATCGTGGAGAGGCGGGCCACGGAGCCTCTCGTGCGCTCCGCCCAGCTTGTGGAACTCATCACCGCGGCCACCCCGGTGGCAGTGCAGCGCAACGGTCATCCGGCCAAGCGCGTGTTCCAGGCCCTGCGCATCGAGGTCAACCAGGAGCTCGCCGTGCTGGCCAGGGCGATTCCGGCCGCTCTCGACTCGCTCGAGGTCGGCGGACGAATCGTCGTGCTCGCCTACCAGTCTCTCGAAGACCGCATCGTGAAGCGTGCCCTCGCCGCCGCGGCAGCCTCGAAGGCCCCGGCCGGCCTTCCGATCGAGCTGCCGGAGCACCGACCGGAGTTCGCGCTGCTCGTCCGTGGAGCCGAGCTCGCATCCGACGCCGAAAAGGCGGAAAACCCCAGAGCCACGCCCGTGCGACTTCGCGCGGCAGAAAGACTGCGGAGGGCAGCATGACCATGAACCTCGCCCTGGCACAGCCAGAGCTGTCGATGCCGGCCCGGACACCTCGCGAGGTCGAGGACCACCCGCGCCACATCGAGATCGTCACCACCCGAAGCCAGCGCCGGGCGCGCCCTCGCGTGGTCTACGCCCTTGTCGCCGTCACCGGCCTCTTCGTCATCCTCATCGCCCAGCTCCTGCTGAGCATCGTGCTCTCGCAGGGCTCGTACGACATCTCGGCGCTGCAGGCCACCCACAAGGAGCTGTCGCGCGACCAGCAGGCATTGAGCGAGAACCTCCGCGTGCTCGAGTCGCCGCAGAACCTCGCCGGCCGCGCGGAACAGCTCGGCATGGTGCTCAACACCAGCGGGTACGGCTGGCTCAGGCTCTCCGACGGCGCGGTGCTCGCCGCACCGACGGCCGCCGATGCCGCGAGCACGGTCGGCGCGAACGGCGCGGCCATCATCCCGAATGTGCTGCTCACCCCGGAGATGCTCGCCAGCCAGGCTGCCGCGCCAGGAGCGACCGGCGCGGCCGCGACGGGCACCACGGCCGCAGGCACGACGGGATCGACCGCTGGCGCGCCTGCCACCGCGGGAACCGGTGGTTCGGTAGCGTCGCAACCGGGAGCTCTCCCGGCGCCCAACACCCACTGACCCGCGCTCCGGCTTCTCGAAAGGACCGCCCGTGAACCCCCTGCGCAGCAGCCGTCGGCGCCTCGTGATGGCGATCGTCGTCTGCTTCGCCGTGGTGGCCGTCTTCACGGTTCGCCTCGTCGACATCCAGGTCGTGCGAGCCGACGAACTCAACAAGGACTCGCTCAGCAAGCGGGCGATCGCGGTCACGAGTTACGCGCCGCGAGGCGACATCGTCGACGCCAACGGGGTGATCCTGGCGACGAGTGTCAACCGTTACTGGATCATCGTCGCGCCGCGAAACGTCGACTCGTTCTCCCGAGTCGACAAGAACAAGGTCAAGACCACGATCACCGTGATGGATGCCGCGAACGAGATCGCCTCCGTCACGAAACAGGACCCGGCCGAGGTGTTCCAGGCCCTCACCAAGGACCCGAACTCCAACTACTCCGTCGTGTCCAAGGGACTCGACACCGCGGCACTCCGCGAGGTGCGCGCCCTCAAGATCCCCTGGGTGGGGTTCGAGACCCATTCCAAGCGCACATACCCCAACGGGTCGGTGGCTGGCAACCTCGTCGGTTTCGTCGGCACGGACGGCCCGCAGGCCGGACTCGAGGCGGCAGACGACAAGTGCCTGAGGAGCACCGACGGGAGCCTCACCTACGAGCAGGGCGCCGACGGTGTGCAGATTCCCGGCAGCTCCATCACGACCAAGGCGGCCAAGCCCGGCGGCACGCTCAAGACCACGATCGATAGCGACCTCCAGTGGTTCTCCGCCCAGGCGGTGGCCGAGCAGGCCATGGCCATCGGCGCGAAGTCGGCCACGGTGAGCGTGACGCGCATCAAGGACGGCCACCTCATGGCCCTCGTCGACTGGCCCGCCGTGGACCCCAACGACGTCAACGGCACTCCGGTGGCCAACCTCGGTGCCCTGTCGTTCAGCACGCCATACGAGCCAGGATCCACGTTCAAGGCCATGACGGCGGCCATGCTCATCGACTCCGGCACCGCCACCCCGCTCACCCAGGCGACGGTGCCCGCGCGCTGGACCACTCCGGAGGGCGGCTTCATCCGCGACGCGACCGGGCACCCCACCGAGCAGCTCACGCTCACCGGCGTGCTGCAGCAGTCGTCCAACGTCGGAATCTCGATGATCGGCTCCCGGCTCGCCCCGTCGATCCGCTACGACTACATGCGCAAGTTCGGGCTCGGCGAGAAGACCGCCATCAACCTGGGCGGGGAGCAGTCGGCCGGCATCCTCTCCAAGAAGTGGGACGACCAGACCAAGTACAACGTGATGTACGGCCAGGGCGTGTCGGCGACCGCCGTGCAGATGGCCGGCATCTACCAGACGCTCGGCAACGGGGGCGTTCGACTGCCGCTCACCCTGGTGGAGGGCTGTCAGCAGGCCGACGGGACCACGACCGACCTGCCGTCCACCACCGGGGTGCGGGTCGTCTCGGAGCAGGCGGCCAAGACGGTGGTCAACATGCTCGAGAGCGTGGTGATGGGCGGCGAGCTCTCCAAGAACCTCAAGATCCCCGGTTATCGCGTCGCGGCCAAGAGTGGCACGGCCGAGGTCGCCGTGAACGGCCGGTACACGGGCGATCGCGTGGTCTCGGTCGCGGGTATCGCGCCGGCGGAGGACCCTCAGTACTCAGTGATCGTCACTTTTACGAAGCCGGATATCATGAAGAGTTCCGCCGCGGCGGCGCCGACGTTCCACAAGATTATGAGCGAGGTACTCACGAAGTACCGGGTGCCCCCGTCGACGACACCATCCACCAGTCCAGCCACAACCTGGTGACGCGACACGATTCAGTAAGGGAGGGGACGCCTTGACAGCACGGATCCCCCCGGTTCTCAGACCGGAACATCCGCTAGCCAGGCCTCTCTCGGGACTCGTCACAGAGTTCGGGTTGGAGTACGTCGGCGACATCGACGGGGTCGAGATCACCGGTGTGACCCTCCGCAGCACGGAGGTGGAGCCGGGCGACCTGTACGTGGGCATCCGCGGGCTGCACAGCCACGGCGCGGAGTTCGCCACCCTCGCGGCGGAGAGCGGCGCCGTCGCCATGCTCACCGACCGGGTCGGGGCCACCCTGGGCGCGGACAGCGGCCTGCCGATCGTGATCGTCGACTCGCCGAGGGCGGCGCTCGGCGACGTCTCGGCATGGGTCTACCGCACCAACGAGCACCCGCCGCTCATGCTCGGCGTCACCGGCACGAACGGCAAGACCTCGGTCTCCTACCTCGTCGAGGGCATCCTCAAGCAGCTCGGTCTCGTCACCGGACTCAGCTCCACCGCCGAGCGGCACATCGGCGATCTCACGGTGGTCAGCCGGCTCACCACGCCCGAGGCCAGCGAGATGCACGCGCTGCTGGCGCGGATGCGGGAGAGCGAAGTGCGTGCCGTGGTCGTGGAGGTGAGCGCCCAGGCCCTCACCAGCAATCGGGTTGACGGGCTGCTTTTCGACGTGGTCGCGTTCACCAACCTCAGCCACGACCATCTCGACGACTACGCGACGATGGAGGACTACTTCGCCGCCAAGCTCGCGTTCTTTGAACCCGAGCGCGGCAGGCGCGGAGTGGTCTCCCTCGACACGCCGTGGGGCCAGCGCGTTGTCGAGGGCTCCCATATCCCCGTCACCACCATCTCTGCGACACCGGGCGTCGTCGGCGAGTGGAATGTGGAGATTCTGGACGAGAAGGCGGCATACACCGAGTTCCGTCTCACCGGTCCGGAGAACCGCTCTCTCGTCACTCGCGTGCCGGTGATCGGCTGGCACATGGCCGCCAACGCGGGGCTCGCGATCGTGATGCTCGTGGAGGCCGGCTTCGAGCTCGAGGCGATCGGCCAGGCGATCGAGGGTGGCATAAAGGCGTATCTTCCCGGGCGCACCGAACTCGTCTCCGGGGAGCGCGGCCCCTCCGTCTACGTGGACTTCGGGCACAGCCCGGATGCCTTCCTCAACACCCTCGCCGCGGTGCGCAAGGTGACGACCGGCAACGTCATCATGGTCTTCGGTGCCGACGGCGACCGGGACGCGACCAAGCGCCACGAGATGGGTCGAGTGGCCTCGGAGGGCTCGGACATCCTCGTGATCACCGACCACCATCCCCGCTTCGAGAACCCGGAGTCGATCCGGGCCACCCTCGTCGAGGGTGCGAACCTCGCCGAGCACCCCGCCGAGCTTCACGTCGTGAGCCCGCCGGAGCGGGCCATCCGCTTCGCGATCTCGCTCGCCGAGGAGGGCGACTCGATCCTCTGGGCGGGACCCGGCCACCAGGACTACCGCGACATCCGCGGCGAACGCACGCCGTACTCGGCGCGCGAGCAGGCGCGCGACGCCCTGCGCGAAGCGGGTTGGTCGTAGTGATCGCCATGACACCGGCCGAAATCGCCGCGGCCGTGGGAGGCGTTCTCGAACTGCCTTCCGGAGCCGAGCCAGGCGCGGTCTCCGTCTCCGCCACCGCGCAGACCGACTCCCGACTCGTCGAACCAGGGTCGATCTTCTTCGCCCTGCGCGGTGAGACCACCGACGGGCACCTGTTCGCACCGGCCGCCGTCGAGAACGGCGCGGCGCTGCTCGTGGTCGAGCGATCGCTCGATCTGCCGGTGGCCCAGGTCGTCGTCGACGACGCCCTCCAGGCCCTGGCCGATCTGGCCCGAACGGTCGTCGCGAGGGTGCGTTCGGCCGGCGACCTCAGGGTGATCGGCATCACGGGTTCGAACGGCAAGACCACCACCAAGAACATGCTGCGCGCCGTGCTGTCGGCCGTCGGACCGACGGTCGCTCCCCGGGGGTCGTTCAACAACCAGGTCGGCGCGCCACTGTCGATGCTCTCGGTGCAGCACGACACCCGCTTCCTCGTCGTGGAGATGGGGGCGAGCGGTGCCGGAGAGATCGCCAGGACCGTGGGCATCGTGATGCCGGACATCGCCGTGGTGCTCAAGGTCGGCCTCGCCCACAGCGGCGAGTTCGGCGGCATCGAGGCGACCCAGCGGGCCAAGGCCGAGATCGTGACCGGGCTGCCGCCCGAGGCGGTGGCCGTGCTCAACGTCGACGACGAAAGGGTTGCCGCGATGGCCGCGCTCACCCGCGCGCGTCCCGTCTGGTTCGGACTGGATGCTCGGGCCGAGGTGCGGGCGGACGATCTCCGCGCCACGGCGACGGGCACCCGCTTCACCCTGATCACCCCGGAGGGGCGCGCTGAGGTATCGCTGCGCATCCTCGGCGAGCACCACGTGATGAACGCGCTGGCGACCCTCGCGGTCGCCCGGGAGCTCGGCATCCCGCTGGAGGACGCCATCGCGTCCCTCGAGGCGGTGGAGCGCGCCGAGCGTTGGCGGATGGAACTGCTGCGCCGGGCCGACGGCGTCATCGTGATCAACGACGCGTACAACGCGAGCCCGGACTCGATGTCCGCCGCGCTGAAGACTCTTGCCCAGATCGTGGCACCGGGGGAGCGATCGATCGCCGTGCTCGGCGAGATGGCGGAGCTCGGCGACGACGCGAACGAGGAACACGACCGGATCGGCCGCCTCGTCGTGCGGCTGAACATCCAGAAGCTCGTCGTGGTCGGCCACGGTGCCCGCCACATCCACAATGCCGCCGGCCTCGAGGGATCGTGGGACGGCGAGTCGGTTCTCGTCGGCTCGCTCGACGAGGCCTACGATCTGATGAATCAGGATCTGAGGGCCGGGGATGTCGTGCTCGTGAAGTCGTCGAACTCTGCCGGACTCCGGCTGCTGGGCGACCGGCTGGGCGAGGTGCCCGCGTGATCGCCCTGCTCGTGGGCGCCGGCGTCTCGATGGTCTTCACCCTGCTTCTCACCCCGCTCTTCGCGCGGGCCTTCCGGTCGTTGAACCTGGGCCAGTTCGTTCGGGCAGACACCCCGACGGCCCACGTCATGAAGCGCGGCACGCCGTCGATGGGCGGAATCGTCTTCATCGCGGCATCGATCATCGGCTATTTCGTCGGCCATCTCGTGGCGCGGGACTCCGTCTCCGGGGCGGGGCTGCTCGTGCTCGCCATGATGGGCGGCCTTGGTTTCATCGGGTTCCTCGACGACTTCCTCAAGGTGAAACGGCAGAACAGCCTGGGCCTCGCCGGCTGGTACAAGATCCTCGGCACCGTGATCGTCGCCATCGTCTTCGCGGTGATCGCCCTCACCTACCGGGATGCGAACAACCGCACCCCGGCGTCGACGGCGATCTCGTTCGTGCGAGACCTCGACTTCAACTTCGTGAAGGTGTTCGGCCTCACCGCGGGGGTCATCCTCTTCGTCGTCTGGGTCGTGCTCATCACCACGAGCGTCTCGAACGCGGTCAACCTCACCGACGGCCTCGACGGCCTCGCCGCCGGCTCGTCGATCTTCGCGATCGGCTCCTACGTGATCATCGGGTTCTGGCAGTCGAACCAGTCCTGCTTCAGCCCCACCATCGATCAGGACAACCTGTTCAAGTGCTACCTGGTCTCCCGACCGCTCGATCTCGCCGTCGTGGCAGCCTGTATCGCCGGCGCCCTCGTCGGATTCCTCTGGTGGAATACGTCTCCCGCCCAGATCATGATGGGCGACACGGGATCGTTCGCCCTCGGTGGCGCCCTCGCCGGCCTCGCGATCCTCTCCCGCACCGAACTGCTTCTCGTGCTCATCGGCGGTCTCTTCCTCGTCGTCACCGGCCAGGTGATCATCCAGCGCATCTACTTCAAGCTGACCAAGGGCAAACGGATCTGGCGGGCGAGCCCGCTGCACCACCACTTCGAGATGAAGGGCTGGGCGGAGATCACCATCGTGGTGCGCTTCTGGGTGATCTCCGGGCTGTTCGTGGCCCTCGGGGTGGGGATCTTCTACCTCGAGTGGGTCTCCCGCTGATGCGGTCCGCAGAAGAGATCGCGGGTCTCACCAGCTGGCACGCCGACTGGAGCGGCCTGCGCGTGGCGGTGCTCGGACTCGGGGTGACCGGATTCGCAGTGGCCGACACCCTCGCCGAACTCGGCGCGGAGCTGCTCGTGCTCGCGGACCGGGCCGACGAGGAGACCGCGGACCTGCTCGGGGTGATCGGCGTGCCGCTCGTGCGTGACGGCCTCCCCGAGGCGTTCGACGTCTTCGCCCCGGAACTCGTGGTCGTGTCTCCCGGGTTCGCGCCGCATCATCCGCTGGTCGAGCGGGCGACGTCCCGTGGCATTGCGGTGTGGGGCGACGTGGAACTCGCCTGGCGGCTGCGCGACAAGACCGTGAGGGTGGCCGAGTGGATCGCGGTCACCGGCACCAATGGCAAGACCACCACCGTGCAGCTCGCCACGGCGATGATCGCGGCCTCCGGCAAGCGGGTGGTGGCCTGCGGAAACGTGGGCGTGCCCGTGCTCGACGCCGTTCGAGACCCGATCGGTTTCGACGTGCTCGTGGTCGAGCTCTCCAGCTTCCAACTGCACTACCTCGACAGCATGTCCGCGTGGGCAAGCGTCTGTCTCAACGTCGCCGAGGATCACCTCGATTGGCACGGCTCGGCCGAGGCCTATCGCGAGGCCAAGGCCAAGGTCTACGAGCGCACGGTCACCGCGTGCGTCTACAACATCGAGGACGAGGCGACCAGGACCATGGTGGAGCGGGCCGAGGTGGTGGACGGCTGCCGCGCCATCGGATTCGGGCTGGGCCTTCCCGGTCCGAGCGACCTCGGTGTCGTCGATCGCATCGTGGTGGACCGGGCGTTTCTCGATGATCGCCAGAGGTCGGCGATCGAGCTCACCACGATCGACGAGCTCGAGGTGGTGGGTCTCGGCTCCCCGCACATGGTCGCGAACGTGCTCGCGGCGTGCGCCCTCACGCGCTCCCTCGGGGTCGCTCCCGGCGTGATCCGGCTCGCGCTGCGCGCGTTCCTGCTCGACCATCACCGCACCGAGACCGTGGCGGAGGCCGACGGCATCCGCTGGGTCGACGATTCCAAGGCCACCAACCCGCACGCCGCCGCCGCCTCCCTCGAGGCATTCGACTCGGTCGTCTGGGTGGTGGGCGGACTGCTCAAGGGAGTGGATGTGAACGCGCTCGTTGCCGCCAACGCCCCGCGCCTGAGGGCCGCGGTGGTGATCGGGGCCGACCGGAGCGCTGTCGTCGACGCGTTCGCGCGACACGCGCCCGAAACGCCGCTGTTCGAGGTCGACACCGCTGACACTATAGAGGTAATGCCGACGGTCGTGAGGCTGTCGGCTGCGGTCGCGCGGAGCGGGGACACTGTGCTCCTGGCCCCGGCGGCTGCGTCGATGGACCAGTTCACCGATTACGCCGACCGGGGAAACCGATTCGCGACCGCAGTGCACGAGATGTTGGGAGGCAGGGCAGATGACCACGAGCCTCCCGCGCCCCCGCGCGACGAACTCTAGGACGGCGCCGCCGGCCCAGGCCCGGCGACCCATCAGGACCCCGGGGGCCGCCCCGCGGCCGACCGCCGGCCTCCCCGCCGCCGAGGCGCGCGAGCCGCGCCACGCACCGGCCGCCTTCGTCGCCGTGCGCCGCATCTTCGCCGCGGAGACCGGCAATTACTTCGTCCTGCTCGGCGCCACCCTCTTTCTGGTGGTCTTCGGGCTCATCATGGTTCTCTCCTCCTCGTCGGTGGAGTCCTTCCTCGCGAGCGGGGACTTCTTCAACGGCTTCGTGCGCCAGGTGCTCTTCGCGGCCCTCGGCATCCCGCTCATGCTCATCGCATCGCGGATGCCCGCGCGGTTCTGGAAGCGCTGGGCCGGAACCTTCCTGCTCTTCGCGATCGTGCTGCAGCTGCTCGTCGTGGCGACACCGCTCGGCGTCGAGCACGGCGGAAACAAGAACTGGATCAGCCTCGGGCCGTTCAGCGGTCAGCCGTCCGAGCTCGTCAAGCTGGGCCTGGTCGCTTGGCTCGGCTACATCCTGGCCCGCAAGCAGGGCTCGTTCGACAACTGGCGCGAGCTCGTGGTGCCGCTCGTGCCGGTGGCCGGGGCGGCCATCGGCTTCGTGGTGCTCGGCGGCGACCTCGGCACGTCCATCATCCTCACCCTGGTGGTGCTGGGGGCGGTCTTCTTCGCCGGGGTGCGCCTGCGCTACCTCGCGGTGCCGATCCTGCTCATCGCCTTTGCCGCCACGATCCTCTCGCTGGCCAGCACCTCGAGGCGCGACCGGATCGCCGCCTTCGCGTCCGGGTGCACCTCGGCGAGCGACTACCTGGGCAACTGCTTCCAGACCGTGCAGGGCTGGTGGGCTCTCGCCTCCGGTGGAGTATTCGGAGTTGGTCTCGGCAATTCCAAGGCCAAGTACTCCTGGCTGCCGGAGGCCGACAACGACTTCATCTTCGCCATCGTCGGCGAGGAGCTCGGGCTCATCGGCGCCATCCTGGTGCTCGCCCTCTTCATCGTTCTGGCCATCAGCTTCGTGCGGATCATCCGCGCCAACACCGACCCGTTTGCGCGCATCACGGTGAGCGCCGTCATGGTCTGGATAATCGGGCAGGCCTTCGTCAACATCGCGGTGGTGCTCGGCATCTTGCCGGTGCTCGGGGTGCCGCTGCCCCTCATCTCCGCCGGAGGGTCGGCCCTCATCACCTCGCTCATCGCGATCGGAATCGTGCTCTCCTTCGCCCGGCAGACGCCGGAGCCCGCTCTGGACACGCCGAGGACTGGGCGCTCCCGGTGACGCGGTACCTTCTCGCGGGAGGGGGCACCGCCGGGCACGTCAATCCGCTGCTCGCCGTCGCCGATCGCCTGCGTGACCGTGACCCGGATGCCGTGATCCTCGTGCTCGGCACGGCGGAGGGCCTCGAGGCCCGCCTCGTGCCCGAGCGGGGTTACGAGCTGCTCGTCGTTCCCCGGCTGCCGTTCCCGCGCCGGCCCAACCGGGCCGCGCTGCGCTTTCCCGGCCGATTCCGGCACCTCGTCTCGCTCATCCGCACGCTCATCACCGAGAATTCGATCGACGTCGTCGTGGGCTTCGGCGGCTACGTCTCGGCCCCCGCCTACCTCGCCGCCCGCGCCGAGCACGTCCCGATCGCCGTGCACGAGGCCAACGCCCGGCCCGGGATGGCGAATCGGCTCGGAGCGCGGTTCACCCGCTCGGTGGGTGTCGCATTCCGCGGCACGCGGCTGCCCCACTCCACCTTTGTCGGCATGCCGCTGCGCCGCGAGATCGAGACCCTCGACCGTGCGAGGGCGCGGCGGGAGGCCGCCGACTTCTTCGGCCTGTCGCCGGCGAAGCCCACCCTGCTGGTGACCGGCGGATCGCAGGGGGCGAAGAGCATCAACGAGACCGTCTTCGCCGCGGCGCCCTCCATCCTCGGAGCCGGCTGGCAGATCCTGCACATCACCGGGCAGCGCTCGGAGATCACCTCGAGCGACCTCGCCGGCTACCACGTGCTGCCGTACTGCGACCGCATGGATCTCGCGATCGCCGCCGCCGACTTCGCCGTCGCACGAGCGGGCGCTGCCACCGTGAGCGAGTTCACCGCGCTCGGCCTGGCGACGGCGTACGTGCCGCTGGCGATCGGCAACGGCGAGCAGCGACTCAACGCGCGCGAGGTGGTCGCCGCCGGCGGAGCCGTGATCGTGGCCAACGCCGAGTTCACCCCGCGCTGGGTGGCCGGCACCCTCGTGCCGCTGCTCGAGGACCGCGCGCTCGTGGCCGACATGGCCGCGCGCGCCAGGTCGGTGGGGGTGCTGGACGGAGCGGATCGCATGGTCGCCCTCGTCACGAGCGCGGCCGACGGACAAGTACATTTGTCACGATGATCAAGTCAGATTTCTCCCAGTCCGTGCCAGACGATCTCGGCCGGGTACACTTCGTCGGCATCGGCGGCGCCGGCATGAGCGGCATCGCGAGGCTCTTCCACGCGGCCGGTGTGCCGGTGACCGGCTCGGACATCCGCGCGACGGAGACCGTCGAGGCCCTCCGTGCGAGCGGGATCGACGTGGCGATCGGGCACGCCGCCGAGAACATCCGCGACGCGGACACCCTCGTGGTGACCGGGGCGATCGCCGAGGACAACCCCGAGTTCCTCGCCGCCCGCGAGCGTGGTCTGCCGATCGTGCATCGCGCGCAGGCGCTGGCCTGGCTCACCCGCGACCACCGGGTGGTTGCGGTCGCCGGTGCCCACGGCAAGACCACGTCGACGGCGATGATCGTGACCGCGATGCTCGCCCTCGACGTTGACCCGAGCTTCGTCAACGGGGGAGTGATCCGCTCGCTCGGCGTGAGCGCGGCCCCCGGAACCGGCGAGGTGTTCGTGGTCGAGGCGGACGAGTCCGACGGCTCGTTCCGGCTCTACGACACCGCGATCTCGCTCATCACCAACGTCGACCCCGACCACCTCGACCACTACGGCTCCGAGGAGGCCTTCGAGGAGGCGTTCGTCACCTTCGCCCGCACGGCCACGGAGCGCGTCGTCATCTCGAGCGACGACCCACGAGCCGTATCGGTGACCACCCGTCTCGGCGACCGCGGCGTGCTCACCTTCGGGCAGCATCCGGACGCCGACATCCGACTCCACTCGCTCGACACCGCCGCGACCGTGGCCTTCACCCTGCGCTACCTGGGCACCGACTACAGCACTCGCCTGCGCGTGGCCGGCCTGCACAATGCGATCAATGCCGCCGGAGCCTTCGGCGTGCTCGTGTCCCTCGGCTTCGAACCGCAGGCGGCGCTCGACGCGATCGCGCTGTTCGACGGCACCGAGCGGCGCTTCGAGTTGCGCGGAAGCGTGGGCGGCGTGAGCGTGTACGACGACTTCGCCCACCACCCCACCGAGATCCGGGCCGCGCTCTCCGGCGCACGAGGGGTCGTGGGGGCCGGGCGTCTGATCCCGATCTTCCAGCCGCACCTCTACACCCGCACGCGGGACATGGCGCAGGAGTTCGCCGAGACCTTCGAGTCCCTCGCCGATCACACCATCGTCGTGCCGATCTACGGGGCACGGCAGGATCCGGAGCCCGGCGTGACCGGCGAGCTGATCACCGGCAGGTTCACCGATCCGTCGTCGGGCCGCTACGTGGAGGACTGGCAGGATGCCGTCGACTACGCGGCGCGGATCGCCCGGCCAGGGGACTTCGTGATCCCGATGGGCGGCGGAGACATTTACCAGATCATCCCCCGACTGCTGGAGGCCCTCGACAAACGGACGCGGGCCGCCGCGACCGACGAATGAGCGGCCGCGAGTGAAACGACCACAGGGATTCGACCGGCGACGGACGGAGCAACCGGCAGCACCGGTCGCGGGCACGGCGCCGAAGTCTGCCAAGGCCGCTCCGGCCGTGCCCCCGGCAAAGAGTCGTGCATCGACGCCCGCGCCGACGGTACCGGTGCGACCCACGTCACCGGTGCGGCCGGCTACCTCTCCGACCACCCCGCCCGCAGAGCCCGCCGCGAACGCGTCCAAGAAGGCCGCGACGCGCACGCTCCCTCCGACGGATCCGCCGGTCGCCGAGCGCGAATTGAAGAAGGCCGCGCGGGCACGGCGGCGGTACGAACGCGGCGAGGTCCGCCGCTTCACCCGGCGCTCGCGTCGCCGCCGAGTCGCCTGGCTGACGGCGGCGATCACCGCGGTCGTTCTGGTGGGTCTCGTGACCGTGGCCGTGTATTCCCCGCTGCTCGCCCTGCGCACTGTGACGGTCGTCGGGACCACGCGGGTGGATGCGGCAGCGGTGCGGGACGCGGTCGCCGACCAGGTCGGCAAGCCGCTCGCCCTCGTGGACTTCGCGCGGCTGAAGGCCGAGCTGTCCCACTTCCCGCTCATCCGCAGTTTCGTCACCGAGACCGTGCCGCCGGACACCCTCGTGATTCGGGTCACCGAGCGCGCGCCGGTGGGGAGCGTCGCCACCGCCTCCGGCTTCTCCGTGGTTGATCCGGCCGGCGTGGAGATCGAGAAGTCCGCCGACCGTCCGCCGTCCCTGCCACTCATCGACGTCGGTGAGACGAACGCCAAGGGACCGGCCTTCCAGGCGGCGGTCGCGGTGCTGCTCGCCCTTCCGCCGAGTGTGCTCGGCAAGGTCGACAGCGTCACGGCCCAGACCAACGACGACGTCACCCTCACGCTCACCGGGGCGGGCCAGATCGTGGTGTGGGGGAGCGCCGAGAACTCGCAGCTCAAGGCGCGAGTGCTCGTCGCCCTCATGAAGACCCAGAGCGCGTCGTCCCCCGTAAAGTACGACGTGTCCGCTCCCACGAATCCGGTCGTCGGCCCGGTCTGAGCGATCGTCCCGCTCGCTCGGAATCCGCGTTTCTCGCGACCAGATTCCGCGACACGCTGGCGCGCCTCACGCCTGCGTGTGCCCGCGGCGCTTACCGTCAAATCAAGAAACCTATACCGAGCATAACTTTAAGGCTCTAGTAAAGGTTGAGAGTTTTTTCAAGCGGAGGCCGGACGTGACATCGAACCAAAACTACCTCGCCGTGATCAAGGTCGTCGGCATTGGCGGCGGCGGCGTTAACGCCGTAAACCGGATGATCGAACTCGGGCTCCGAGGAGTCGAGTTCATCGCCATCAACACCGACGCGCAGGCGCTGCTCATGAGCGATGCCGACGTCAAGCTCGACGTCGGACGCGAGCTCACCCGCGGCCTGGGCGCCGGCGCGGACCCCGAGGTCGGCCGTCGCGCCGCCGAGGACCACGCAGAAGAGATCGAAGAGGCGCTGGCCGGCGCGGACATGGTCTTCGTCACCGCCGGAGAGGGCGGCGGCACCGGTACGGGCGGCGCCCCGGTCGTGGCCCGCATCGCCAAGTCGATCGGTGCGCTCACCATCGGTGTCGTGACCCGTCCGTTCGGCTTCGAGGGCAAGCGTCGCGCCGCGCAGGCGGACGTCGGCGTCTCGGCGCTCAAGAGCGAGGTGGACACGCTCATCGTGGTGCCCAACGATCGCCTGCTCGAGATCAGCGATCGCGGCATCTCGTTCCTCGAGGCCTTCGCCACCGCCGACCAGGTGTTGCTCGCCGGCGTGCAGGGCATCACCGACCTGATCACCACCCCGGGCCTCATCAACCTCGACTTCGCCGACGTCAAGTCGGTCATGCAGGGAGCCGGATCCGCGCTCATGGGCATCGGGTCGTCGCGCGGTGCGGATCGAGCCATCAAGGCCGCGGAGCTCGCCGTCGCGTCGCCGCTGCTCGAGGCATCGATCGACGGGGCGCACGGGGTGCTCCTGTCCATCCAGGGCGGATCCAACCTCGGAATCTTCGAGATCAACGACGCGGCCCGCCTCGTGCAGGAGGCCGTGCATCCCGAGGCCAACATCATCTTCGGCGCCGTCATCGACGACACCCTCGGCGACGAGGTGCGCGTCACGGTGATCGCGGCCGGCTTCGACGGCGGGGAACCGGTCGTCAAGAAGAACGGCCACCGCTCCAACTTCGTCGATGCCGCCGTTCCGGTGGCCGTCGGCGTCGGCGCAGCGGCGTCCACCGGCTACACCGAGGCCGAGCCGGCCGCGGTGCCGGCCTGGTCGCCCGAGCCCGAGCTGCCCAGTGCGCCCAGCGCCCAGAAGGACCCGGTGTTCGACGATGACGATGACGACCTGGACATTCCGGACTTCCTCAAGTAGCGCCCACGTCCGCGGCGAAGCGATCTCATGACCGCGGGCGTTGCGCTGCCCGAGCGACTCGAGAAGGTGCGTCGGGGAATCGCGGATGCCGCGACCGAGGCCGGGCGGAGTGCCGCCGAGATCTCGCTCATCGTCGTCACGAAGTTCCACCCGCCGCAGCTCGTGCGCGACCTGTTCGCGCTCGGGGTCACCGACTTCGGCGAGAACCGGCACCAGGAGGCGCAGGCCAAGGCGGCGGAACTCGCCGACCTCGACCTCACCTGGCACTTCATCGGTCAGCTTCAGAGCAAGAAGGCGCGGCAGGTGCGGGCATACGCGCGCGTCATCCACTCGCTGGATCGCGACTCCGTCGTTGATGCGCTCGCCTCTGCCGACTCGACCGTCGACTGTTTCGTGCAGCTCAACCTCACCGACGACCCGGCGAGGGGCGGAGTGCGGCACGCCGACCTCGAGGCCCTCACCGAGCGGGTGCTGGCGACGAGCGGTCTGCGCCTTCTGGGCGTCATGGCCGTCGCCCCGGTCGGCGAAGAACCCCGCGCGGCGTTCGCCAGGGTGCGCGCCGCGTCGGACAGGGTGAGGGCGATCGCGCCCGCCGCCCGCTACATATCCGCCGGAATGTCCGGCGACTATCGCGAAGCCGTTCTCGAAGGCGCGACACACCTGCGCATCGGGTCGGCAATCACGGGAAACCGGCCACCCGCCGGTTAATCTGAACACAAGAGTTTCACCACAGGAGGCACGAAATGGCTAACCCGCTACGCAAGACCATGGTTTATCTGGGCCTTGCGGATGAAGAGCTCGAGTACGAGGAGACCGCACCGGCGGCGCCAGCCGCGCCGGTCGCTCATCACGTGCCGCAGCCGGTGAGCAACCGTGCCCCGGTGACCCCCCTGCGCCGCGCGCCGAGCCAGCGGTCGGCCGCACCCGCCGAGATGAACGAGATCCTGACGGTGCACCCGCGCCAGTACAAGGACGCCCAGGTCATCGCCGAGAGCTTCCGCGACGGCATCCCGGTGATCATCAACCTCTCCCAGATGAGCGAGCCGGAGGCGCGCCGTCTCATCGACTTCGCCAGCGGCCTCTCGCAGGGCCTCTACGGCAAGATCGAGCGCGTCACCAGCAAGGTGTTCCTGCTGTCGCCGGCGCACGTGGCCGTGAGCGGCGACCAGGCCGAGGTTGAGCCTGACGTCGACGCGTCCTTCTTCGCCCAGTCCTGACCTCGGACCCGGCCGGGAGTTCCGTGTTTGTACTGTCGCTCATCGCGACCCTCGTCTATGTCCTTCTGCTCATCTACTCGTTCGTCATGTGGGGTCGGCTCGCGCTGGATGTCGCGCGCACCTTCCTGCCGAGCTGGCGTCCGAAGGGCGCCGGCCTGGTCATCGCGGAATTCGTGTTCTCCGCCACCGATCCACCGATCAAGGCCGTGCGCAGGCTCGTGCGTCCGATCCGGATCGGCGGCATAGCGCTCGACCTCTCGTGGTCGATCGTGATGCTCGCGGTAATCATCCTGATCTACGTCGTTCAGGTAATCCGTGCACTTGTGTAACCTGTGAACTGCGGTCGCCGACCGCGCGAGTTCATGACCCCCGTGACCCGGGTTGTTTGCTAGCGTTAGTTCATTGTCAATAAACGCAGTACCAGAGAGTTCTTGAGGTGACACCAATGGCCCTGACGCCGGAAGATGTAGTCAACAAGCGGTTCCAGCCGACGAAATTCCGCGAAGGATACGACCAGGACGAGGTCGATGACTTCCTGGACGAGGTCGTCGTCGAGCTGCGCCGCCTCAACCAGGAGAACGAGGAGCTTCGCCAGCGCCTGATCGCGAGCGACGCCCGCATCAGCGAGCTTCAGCGCGCGGCATCCGGCCCGGCAGCCGTCGAGGCAGCTCCGCAGCCTCAGTTCGCCGCCGCTCCGGCCGTCGTCGCCGCCGCCCCCGTGGTCGCCGCCCCGGCTCCCTACCAGGCTTCCGACCCCAACGCCATCGACCCGAGCAACACGAACAACCTCCTCCAGCTTGCCCGCAAGCTTCACGAGGAGCACGTGCGCGAGGGCATCGAGAAGCGCGACGCTCTCATCGCCGAGGGCCACGCCACGGCGGCCCGCATCGTGAGCGAGGCCGAGGAGGCCCAGCGCACCCAGATCAACGCGCTCGACCAGCAGCGCGCCGCGCTCGAGACCCGGATCGAAGAGCTCCGCACATTCGAGCGGGAGTACCGCCAGAAGCTCAAGAGCTACATCGAGGGCCAGCTGCACGAACTCGACGCCACCGAGGTGACCTCGAACAGCGCCGCTGCGGCGGTCGCACCGGGCAGCGCCTCGTTCGCGTCGTCGTCGTCGTTCGACTCGGCTCCGGTCGACTCCGCGCCGGTCGACGCGGTGCCGTTCGACTCGGCTCCGGTCAGCAGCCAGACGCCTCCACCAGCCAGCTACCAGGGCTTTGGCGGCAACTGAGCCGCAGGCGGAGGTTCGCTCTACACCGGTCAGCGTTCGTGCTCTCGTCACGCTGTCCGTTGTGGCGGTCGCTGTCTACGGTCTCGACCAGCTATCCAAGTTCCTGATTGTCTCGAACCTCACCGAGGGCGAACTGGTACGCGTTCTCGGTGAGGTTCTTCAGTTCCACTTCGTGAAGAACTCCGGCGCCGCCTTCTCCTTCGCCAGCGGTTCGACCTGGATCTTCTCGATAGCCGCCTCCGCCGTCACGATCTTCATCATCGGGTTCTCCCGGCGCATCCGATCGGTCGGCTGGGCCGTGCTGTTCGGGATGCTCCTGGGCGGCACCACAGGCAACCTCACCGACCGGCTCTTCCGGGAACCCGGCTTCGGGGTCGGCCACGTGGTCGACTTCATCCAGGTCATCGGCTTCCCGGCGATCTTCAACATCGCCGATTCGTTCATCGTCGCGAGCATGGGGCTGTTCATCATCCTCACAATCCGCGGCGTCGGGCTGGACGGCAAGCGCAGCCACGGCAAGACGCCGGCGGCGGACACCGCGCAGGATGCCGAGCCGCGGCCCTCAACGCCAGACGACAGCAAGTAGGCACCTCGATGGAAACACGCAGCCTGCCGGTGCCCGACGGACTGGCCGGCGAGAGGACCGATGCGGCGATCGCGAAGCTGCTCGGGTTCTCCCGCAGCTTCGCGGCCGAGGTGGCCGAGTCCGGGGGAGTGACGGCCGACGGCGTGGTGCTCGGCAAGTCCGATCGCCTGCCGGCCGGCAGCTGGCTCGAGGTCACCTGGCAGCCCAAGGAGGCCCCGCGCATCGAACCGGTGGTCGTGCCGGACCTCACGATCGTCTACGACGATGACGACATCGTCGTCGTCGACAAGCCGGTGGGCGTGGCCGCACATCCGTCGGTGGGCTGGACCGGGCCGACCGTGCTCGGAGCCCTCGCCGGCGCCGGCTTCCGGATCTCCACCTCCGGGGCATCCGAACGCGCGGGAATCGTGCACCGCCTCGATGCGGGCACGAGCGGCCTCATGGTGGTGGCCAAGAGCGAGCGGGCATACTCGGAGCTGAAGCGCGCCTTTCACGACCGCGAGGTGGAGAAGATCTACCACGCCGTGGTGCAGGGCCATCCCGACCCGCTCGCCGGAACCATCGATGCGCCGATCGGGCGGCATCCCAGCTCGAGCTGGAAGTTCGCCGTGACTATCGACGGCAAGGACTCGGTGACCCACTACGAGACCCTCGAGGCATTTCCCAGCGCGTCGCTGCTCGAGGTGCACCTCGAGACGGGTCGGACCCACCAGATCCGCGTGCACATGGCCGCCCAGCGGCACCCCTGCGTGGGCGACGCCATGTACGGCGCGGACCCCACGATCTCGGCCAGGCTGGGCCTGACGAGGCAGTGGCTCCACGCCATGCAACTCGGCTTTCGGCACCCGGCGACGGGCGAACCGGTGGTCTTCCGCAGTCGGTATCCCGCCGACCTGCAACACGCGCTCGACGTGCTTCGACGCGACTGAGCCGGGCTTAAGCTAAAGGCCGGGGAAAACATCCAGCCCTCGGTTAGTCGGAGTATCGGTGCCAGCCAGCAATGAATCTTTCGTGCATTTGCACGTGCACAGCGAGTACTCGATGCTGGACGGTGCCGCCCGTGTCGGCCCGCTCATCCAGGCCGCCGCCGAGCAGAAGATGCCCGCCATCGCGGTGACCGACCACGGCAACATGTTCGGCGCATACGACTTCTGGAAGACCGCGACGGCCAGCGGAGTCAAGCCGATCATCGGCACCGAGGCGTACATCACTCCTGGGACCGCCCGGCAGGATCGCACCCGGGTCAAGTGGGGGGCGAACCACCAGAACCAGGACGACGTGGGCGGGTCGGGCTCGTACACCCACATGACCCTGCTCTCGGAGAACAACGAGGGCATGCACAACCTGTTCCGGTTGTCGTCGCTCGCCTCGATCGAGGGCTTCTACTTCAAGCCGCGGATGGACCGGGAGCTGCTGAGCCGCTATGCCAAGGGCATCATCGCCACGACGGGCTGCGTCGGCGGCGAGGTGCAGACGCGGCTGCGCCTCGGCCAGTACGACGAGGCACGCAAGGCCGCCGCGGACTTCCAGGACATCTTCGGCAAGGGCAACTTCTTCGCCGAGATCATGGACCACGGCATCGACATCGAGCGCCGCACCATGGAGGACCTGCTTCGCCTCGCGAAGGACCTCGACCTGCCGCTCGTCGCCACCAACGACCTGCACTACACCCACGCGCACGACGCGACGGCGCACGCCGCCCTGCTCTGCGTGCAGTCCGCCTCCACCCTCGACGACCCGAATCGCTTCAAGTTCGACTCCGACGAGTTCTACCTCAAGTCGGCAGACCAGATGCGTCACCTGTTTCGCGACTACCCGGAGGCCTGCGACAACACGCTGCTCATCGCCGAGCGCTGCGAGGTGTCGTTCGAGCACCGCGACCTCATGCCGCGGTTCCCCGTGCCGGAGGGCGAGACGGAGGCCTCCTGGTTCGAGAAGGAGGTCGGCGTCGGCATGATGCGGCGCTTCAAGAACGCGCCATCCGAGGCCCACCTCGCCCAGGCGAAGTACGAGGTCGACGTCATCAAGCAGATGGGCTTCCCGGGGTACTTCCTCGTCGTGGCCGACTTCATCGCCTGGGCGAAGGCGCAGGGCATCCGGGTGGGCCCGGGTCGGGGGTCGGCCGCCGGATCGATGGCCTCGTACGCCATGGGCATCACCGAGCTCGACCCGCTCGCGCACGGACTCATCTTCGAGCGCTTCCTCAACCCCGAGCGCGTCTCCATGCCCGACGTCGATGTCGACTTCGACGACCGGCGCCGGCCCGAGGTGATCCGCTATGTGACGGAAAAGTACGGCGACGACCGGGTCGCCCAGATCGTGACCTACGGCACGATCAAGGCGAAGCAGGCGCTCAAGGACTCCGCCCGGGTGCTCGGCATGCCGTATTCGGTGGGGGAGAAGCTCACCAAGGCCATGCCGCCGGCGATCATGGGCAAGGACATCTCGCTCAGCGAGATCCTCGATAAGGATGCCCCGCGCTACAAGGAGGCCGCCGACTTCCGGGCGGTGCTCGAGACCGACCAGGAGGCCGCGAAGGTCTTCGACACGGCGAAGGGCATCGAGAACCTCAAGCGCCAGTGGGGCGTGCACGCCGCCGGCGTGATCATGTCGGCCGAACCGCTTCTCGATGTGCTGCCGATCATGAAGCGCGAGGACGACGGCGCGATCATCACGCAGTTCGACCAGCCTCCGCTCGAGTCCCTGGGCCTGATCAAGATGGACTTCCTCGGCCTGCGCAACCTCACCATCATCGAGGACGCGCTGCGCATGATCGAGCAGAACACGGGCAACAAGCTCGTGATCGAGGACCTCGACCTCGACGAGGACCAGAAGACCTACGACCTGCTGGCCCGGGGAGAGACGCTGGGCGTGTTCCAGCTCGACGGCGGCCCCATGCGCTCGCTGCTCAAGCAACTCAAGCCCACGAGCTTCGAAGACATCTCGGCCGTCATCGCCCTGTACCGCCCCGGCCCCATGGGCATGAACTCGCACACCAACTACGCGCTGCGCAAGAACGGCCTGCAGAAGATCGAGGCCATCCACCCGGAGCTCGAGGAGCCCCTGCGGGAGAGCCTCGGCATCACTTACGGCCTCATCGTGTACCAGGAGCAGGTGATGTCCGTCGCCCAGAAGGTGGCCGGCTTCACGCTCGGGCAGGCCGACGTGCTGCGGCGCGCGATGGGCAAGAAGAAGAAGTCGGAGCTCGACAAGCAGTACGCCGACTTCGAGGCCGGCATGAAGGCCAACGGCTACAGCGCGAACGCCGTGAAGGTGCTCTGGGACACCCTGATGCCGTTCGCCGACTACGCCTTCAACAAGGCCCACAGCGCCGGCTATGGCGTGCTGAGCTACTGGACCGCGTACCTCAAGGCCAACTTCCCGGCCGAGTACATGGCCGCCCTGCTCACGAGCGTCGGTGACTCCAAGGACAAGCTCGCGCTCTACCTGAGCGAGTGCCGGCGCATGGGCATCCGGGTGCTCGCGCCCGACGTGAACGAGTCCTCCGGCGACTTCACCGCCGTCGCCGGCGACATCCGCTTCGGCCTCGGCGCGATCCGCAACGTCGGGTCGAATGTCGTGGAGTCGATCAAGCGCGCCCGGGACGAGAAGGAGCGATTCGAGTCCTTCCACGACTTCCTGCGCAAGGTGCCGATCCAGGTGGCCAACAAGCGCACGGTGGAGTCCCTGATCAAGGCGGGAGCCTTCGACTCGACGGCCGCGACCAGGCGCGCCCTGCTCGAGATCCACGAGGACGCCATCGACTCGGCGGTGAGCGACAAGCGCGCCGAGGCGAACGGCCAGGTCGGCTTCGACTTCGACAGCCTGTGGGACGAGCCGCAGGCGGTGAACCAGGTTCCGGACCGGCCGGAGTGGTCAAAGCGCGACAAGCTCGCCTTCGAACGCGAAATGCTCGGGCTCTACGTCTCCGATCATCCGCTCGCCGGCCTCGAGGTGCAGCTCGCCAAGCACGCGAGCGCGAGCATCATGGAGATCCTGGGCGGGGATGTCGCGGCCGACGGCGAGCACGTGACGGTCGCCGGACTCATCACCTCGGTGCAGCACCGCACCGCGCGAAACTCCGGAAACCAGTACGGACTCATCACGGTGGAGGACTTCGCCGGGGAGATCACCGTGATGTTCCTCGGCAAGACCTACCAGGAGTTCTCGCCGGCCCTCACCAACGACTCCATCGTGGTGGTGCGCGGCCGGGTCAGCGTGCGCGACGACGGCATGAACCTGCACGCGGTCAGCATGTTCAGCCCGGACATCGGGCAGAGTCTGGGCTCCGGCCCGCTCGTCATCTCGGTGCCCGAGCAGCGGGCGACTACCGACATCGTCACGGCGCTCAACGACGTGCTCATCCGGCACTCCGGCGACACGGAGGTGCGGCTCAAGCTCGTGAAGGGCGACACGGCCCGGGTGTTCGAGGTGCCGTATCCGGTGTCCGTGAACGCCGATCTTTACGGCGAGCTCAAGTCCCTGCTCGGGCCGAGCTGCCTGGGCTAGACCGCCCCGAGTTGGCTCGGTAGAGCGCCCGCGCGGTGCGACGAGTCGGGAAAAGTGGCCGGTTTTCGCGTGGCGAAGCGGCCATTCGCCCCGACTCGACGACGGTCGTGGCGGCCCTGAGATGGGGCGTCGACGGCGGGAGTACCATCCCCAGTTCGGGGCGTCGCCGTTTTGTGAGAGTATCTCGTGATGTACTGTCCCGGGGACGCACCCCGGGCAGGCGCGCACGAGGGGACCGAACGGATGGCAGTGTCACTTCAGCCTCTTCGATCGGCCTTCCGTGTCGTGGCGAGGTCCCTCAACCTCGCCGAATTCGTTTCTCGCCGCCAGGACGCGAGGGGCGACATCTTTGCGAGCGACGCGGCGAGCGGAGTGGTCGCCGGTGAGGATTCGTACCGCATCATGACGATCGGTGAGGGCACCGCGGTCGGCCTTGGGGTGCGCAGCCACGAGTTCGGCGCGGCCGCGCAGTGCGCGCGTCGGCTCGCGCGCGCCGCGGGCTCCGGCGTGTACTGGTCGTCGGTCGGCTTCCCGGACGGCCGGCTGCGATCCGCGCCGGCCATCGCCTCCTCCGCGGCGACCTTCGCCCGAGTCGACGTGGTGATCCTGATGATCGGAATCACCGACGCTCTGCGCCTGACATCCCGGGCCAGTTGGCGGCGGCTGATCGCGATCACCGTAGACCAGCTTTCCGCCCACCTCGCGAGCGATGGGCAGGTTCTCGTCGCCGAGATTCCGCCGATGGACAATGCCGGATCGATCTCCCGTGCGGCTCGGCTGGCCTCCGGATACCAGGCCAGGGTACTGAACCGGATCACCCGGGAGGTCGTGGCGACCAGGCCGCGGGTCAGTTCTGTCGCCTTTCCGGCCTCGCTGCACCAGGAGCTCTGGCTCCCCGAGTCACGGGATTCGTCGTACCGGCGGATGTACGCCGAGTGGGGAGCGGCGCTGGCGGCGGCCGTGACCACCCAGCCGATAAGTCGGCCAGTAGCATTCCCCGTCGCGACGAGGGAGCCGGACGCCGCCTGATCGCGTGAGGGGAATCTGACTCGCAGGTCGCTCTCCGGGGGTTCTTATGCGAATCCAAGCTCGCGGGAGCACCGTTGATCGTGGTTGGCGGCTGTCGACGATCGAGAGGTGGCGGCATGAGCATTCGATCCCAGGGCAGGGAGCTCGCGGCGAGCGTGACCGTGGTGGTGGGCGTGGTGAGCCTCGCGGCCACCGGCATCGTGTCCCTGGCGCTCTGGCTCGGCACGGCGCGGCCCGCCTCGTCGGTCGGGACATCGACTGTGCAGCGCGGCGACGACTCCGACCCGAACCAGTCCGGATTCTCCGACGACGGCAGCCAACAGCAGGTGGGCCCCTCCGTCCCTGGCCAGGGCTTCGGGCAACACGCCCAATCGACCGGATCCTGAGCGATTCCGCGGCAGTGGATCGTTTCGCGGTACCCGGGTACGATTCTGCCCAATGGTCGGTGCCGCCGAGGAGGAAGCCGATGGGAGAACAGTTCGCCACCGTCGATGAGTACATCGCCTCGTTTCCCGCGGAGGTTCAACCCGTGCTCGAGCGGGTTCGCGGGGAGTTGCACGGCGCGGCACCCTCGTCCATCGAGACGATCAGCTATGGGATGCCCACGATGATGCTCGACGGACGACGCCTGGCGTACTTCGCCGGCTGGAGACGGCATGTGGCCCTCTACGCCGTGCCGCCGATGAGGGACGACCTCGAGCGGCAGCTCGCCCCGTACCGCGGTGACAAGGGCACGCTGTCCTTCCCGTACTCGGAGCCGGTGCCCTACGGCCTCATCCGACGGCTCGCCGACGATCTCGTGCGACTCCGGCGGCGCGTCTCCGGGTGACGTCGACCAACTCGTGCTCGAGCAGTTGCCGCAGCCGGTCGAGGTCCGGGCAGGCGTCCGGATCGGCAGCGAGACTGATCGTGAGGGTGCCGCAGTAGGAGAGCGCCGAGAAGGAGACCGTCACGTTGCCGACAGCGACGCTGAGGGGGATCACGGACACGACGGGCCAGTCGCCGATGGTGAGCCTGTTCTCGGGACCCCTCAGGTTGCTGACGAAAGTCTGGATGAGGCGCTGGTGGTCGATGAACCGCCGAAACAGACCGGCGCGCGCCAGCAGGCGAAAGCCGGGCCCGAGCATGGCGGTCGAGGCTCCGGGCCCCGATCGTTTCGCCGCGCGGGTGATGACGGCCACAGCATCGAGGCGTTCGTCTGGGTCGCCGGTGGCGGGCAGGCGCAGCGGGATCACCCCGCTCGCGTTCCCGAGCCGTGAGGCGGCGGTCGTGCGTCTGGCGGAGAACGGCACCGAGACGACGATGGTCTCTGACGGCTCGCCGCGCTCGGCCAGCAGCCGACGCAGGGCCCCGGTGATGGCACTGAGCACGACGTCGTTCACGGTCGCCTGATGGCCGTGCGCGGTCTCGCGCACCCGCTGAAGCTCGCAGGCGACCGTGGCGAACCTCCGGCGCCGCCCGGTGGGCCGATTGAGGGAGGACCGCGGCGGGCGCGTCCGCAGCGCAGGACCGAGCTGCAGCGCGGCCCGGGCCAGTCGCGCGAGTGCCGACGGAAGGCGCGTCAGGGCACAGACCCGATCGCGGGCGGCGTCCCTCGCAAGCTCGGCGGTGCCGGGGCGCGACCTCGGGAACAGCGGGTCCTCCGAGGGCGCGCCGGCGAGCGCGGCCAGCACGGCGAGTCCGCCGATGCCGTCCGCGAGCACGTGGTGGTAGACGATCACGAGTGCCGCGCCGCCGTCGCCGAGGCTCGTGACGATACTCGCGCGCCACAGCGGACGGTCGTGGGGGAGTCGACTCGTGATGAGGCCGGCGGCGACGTCGAGCACCGAGGCCGGGCCGGGCGGCGACAAGCAGGCAACTATCGACAGGTGGTCGGCCAGCCGGAATTCTGCATCGTCGACCCAGATCGGCCTCCCGCATCCGAAGGGCGCCCGCTCGAGCCGTTGTCTCAGCCGCGGGATTGCGGGGAGCCGTTGCTCGATCGCCCGCACCAGGCGTTCCGGCTCGAATCCCTGGCCGACGTCGAGCATCAGCACGGCGCCCACCTGCATCGGCGCGGATCCGCGGTCCGAGGCCAGCGACATGAGGTCGTCGCTGCTAGCACGGTCGACTCTCGGGGGGCTCACCGTCGGCCCGGGGATCGCCTGCCGTGCAGGAGACTGGCGATCAGCACCACGAACTGCACGGCCAGCCCCACCGCCGTGCCGACCATCGCCACGATCAGCACGACGCGCGCCACTGTGGCCCAACCTAGCGACGAGCCGGAGAAATCGAAGGGGAACACCTCCCAGAACGCCACCAGCGTCGCCATGCCGATGGCCAGCGTGACCAGGTCGCCCAGCGCCTTGAGCCAGGTTCGATCCGTCACGACATAGACGGCGTTCACGATCGCCCCGGCGACAAGTGAGAGAGTGACCAGGCCGAGCACCTGCGTGGTGTCCTCGGTGAGGAACGGCAGCGCCCTCCACCCCGGCCACACGTTGACGCCGTAGAGCAGCAGCCCGTTGATCCCGACGGCGAGCGCGTATCCCACGCGCCTGGCGGTCGCGCTTTCCGTGCGGCGCGGGGCGATGGTCGACATGCGAGAAGTCTCCCGGCAGACCCGGGCCCCTCACTAGGTGCGAAGGTCCCGGTTTCCCCGCCACGGGGTCGTCAGTCCTTCTCGGACGGCTGCCCCGGCTTGTTCGCCTCCGCCTCGAGGTCGGCCTGCTCCATGTTCTCGATGTTGGTCAGTGACGGGTATGGACCGACCTCGGTCTGGCCATCGCCCGTCATGTCGCCCACCGGAGTTTCGTCGGGGGACTCTCCGTTGTTGCCGCTCATTGTGCACCTCCGCGTCGTCGCAGCGAACACCTCGCTGGCCTGAACGGTAGGCCCGTTCGGCGCGCGCGTCCAGTGCCCAGCCGGACGGAGGATCATGGAGGCATGGACCCGACGAAGCGACTGCTGTTCTGGCTCAAGGTGCCGTACGCCGCGGACGCGGTCCTCGTCTTGTTCGGGGTGGGGCTGTTGCTCTCGGGGATGACGGTCGGCTGGTGGGTGCTCGTGTTCGCGGGCGTGCGCGCCGCGATCGGAACCTTCGCCCTGTTCTGGATCGCCCCGCGGGTGATCGCTCGGCGGCAGGTGCAGAAGCCGCAGTCCCGCGGCTAGCTGTACTGCCCAGGGACGTTGGTTAACCGGCTGATGAGTGGGCGGCCTCCGATCGCGGTGTGGGACCTGTGTTGATTGGATTCGTGTGCAGGACGGCTCCGGCGTCCACGGGTGTCCGCTCTGCAGACTCTGGTTGTGCAGGACGGGTTGTGCAGGACGGCAGGACGGGTTGTGCAGGATGGCTCGGGCGGATAGCGAGTGTGATAAGTGCAGACCCGACGGGAACGTCCTGCAGACCGGGACCGTGCGGGTCGCCACACCCCTGCCGTGTCCTGCACAAGCTGTCTTGCCCAAGCTGTCTTGCCCAAGCTGTCCTGCAGAAGCTGTCCTGCACAACTGGAGTCTGTGGAGTAGGCATCCGCGCCTCCGGGGCCCGTCCTGCAGAACACGGCCCGACCGACGCGGGCGGCACTGCTAACAGCTAGAGGGCCGAGAAGTTCCAGCTTCCGGCGAGCATCGTCGCGGCGACCGGCGACCGGCATGCGGCAGGCGGCATATGGCGGAGGGCGGCCGCGACGGGGGTCGAGGTCCACGGCCACGAGATTCGCACCGTCGCCGACGGCCACACGCGGTCGGTCCGTAACGGTGTTTGGAGTCACAGCAGCATCAGCGTGGGACAGGAGGACCTCGCTCACGTTCACCGACTGAAGCGAGTCGTCACACCCAATCAACCAATCTGCCTGGGCAGTACACCTCGCTAGACCTCGTCGCCCGGCTTGAGGTAGCGGCGTTCGTGGTAGAGGAGCGCGTCGTCGGGCTCGCCGAGCGCACCCTCCTCGATCTGCACCACGATCACCGCGTTTCCCGCCACGTTGAGGCGTTCGACGATGCGTCCGATCATCCAGGAGGTGACGCCCTTGAGAATCGGGATGCCGTGCGGCCCCTCGTACCAATGGTCGCCGTCGAAACGCAGGGCGTGGTCGCCCGACATCCGCTCGGCCAGATGGCGGGTGCGCACGCCCATCGTCTGGATCGCGACGTAGTCCGTGCCGACGATCGCCGGCCAGGCGCTGGCGGTGCGGGCCATGTTGAAGGTTGCGAGCGGGGGCACGGCGGCGAGAGACGCGAGGGAGGTGGCGGTGAAGCCGACCGGCTTGCCCTCCGGGGTGAGGGCGGTGATCACGACAACGCCGGCCGCGTGCCGCCGGAAGGCGTGCTTGAACGCCGCGAGCCCATCCGGCTCTTCGGTGTGGGGCGCCGGGGCCATGTCATTCATCCTCAATGCCAATCAGTGCGGCGCGGTCGTTATTCCCGGGCGGATGCCCGGCGCCGCCGTCGAATAGGATGGTCTGGCCATGATCCAGACGATAGACCTGCGGGGTCTCAAGCCTAGCCGTGCCGAACTCCTGGATCTGATCCCGAGGTCGCTCACCGATGTGTCCGCCGCCACCGCCGTCGCGAGCGAGCTCATCGACGATGTGCGGCGCCGGGGCGCGGCGGCCCTCATCGACCAGGCGGCCCGACTCGACGGCGTGCGCCCCGACCGGGTGCGCCTGGACGTCGCCACCGTGTCCGCTGCCGTGCGGGGGCTGCGTCCCGACGTGCGCGACGCGCTCGAGGAGGCCATCGATCGCGTGCGCTCCGCATCACGCGCCCAGCTTCCCACCCCGACGGTCACCCGGCTCGGCCCGGGGGCCGAGGTGATCCAGCGGTGGAGCCCCGTGCAGCGAGTGGGGCTGTACGTTCCGGGCGGAAAGGCCGTCTACCCGTCGAGCGTCGTCATGAACGTCGTGCCGGCGCAGATCGCCGGCGTCTCGTCGATCGCCCTCGCCTCGCCTCCGCAGAGGGAATTCGGCGGCTTGGTTCACCCCACGATCCTGGGGGCCGCCGGCCTGCTCGGCATCGACGAGGTCTACGCCATGGGCGGCGCCGGGGCGATCGGCGCCTTCGCCTGGGGGGTCGCGGAGCTTGGCCTCGACCCCGTTCAGGTGATCACCGGGCCAGGAAACGTCTACGTCGCCGCCGCCAAGCGGCTAGTCAGGGGCCAGGTCGGAATCGACTCTGAGGCGGGTCCCACCGAGATCCTGGTGATCGCGGATGCCACGGCAGACGCCTTCCTCGTGGCGAGCGACCTGCTCAGCCAGGCCGAGCACGACGAACTCGCGGCGGCGGTGCTCGTGACCGATTCTCCGGAACTCGCGGATCGCGTGCGCGTCGAGCTGGAGCGGATCGCACCGCTCACGCCGCATCGCGCCCGGGTCGACACGGCGCTCCGCGGGCAGCAGTCCGCCGTGGTGCTCGTCGACGACCTGCCGGCCGCGGCCGCCTTCAGCAACGTGTACGGCCCGGAACACCTCGAGATCCAGACGGCGGAGCCGGGTGCGGTGCTCGACCTGATCGAAAGCGCCGGGGCGATCTTCCTCGGCGACAACTCCCCGGTGAGCCTCGGCGACTACCTCGCTGGCTCCAACCACGTGCTGCCCACCGGCGGCCAGGCCCGGTTCACGCCGGGCCTCGGGGCGTACACCTTCCTTCGTCCGCAGCAGGTGATCCGCTACAACCGGGAGGCGCTTCGCGCGGTGGAGGCCGACATCGTGGCCCTCGCCACCGCCGAGGACCTGCCGGCCCACGCCGCGGCGGTCACCGCCCGATTCTCCGAGCGCTGACCCGCCCTCGCACGAACGCGCCGGGCAGCCGGTATCCTGAGAACCATGTTTTGCCCCTTCTGCAGGCACCCAGATTCCCGCGTCATCGACTCGCGCACGAGCGACGACGGGATGTCTATCCGTCGCCGTCGGCAGTGCCCGGATTGTGGACGGCGATTCTCCACGACCGAGACCGCGAGCCTCAACGTCGTGAAACGAAGCGGTGTCGTGCAGCCATTCAGCCGCGAGAAGATCGTGTCCGGAGTGCGCAAAGCGTGCCAGGGCAGACCGGTCACCGACACTGATCTCGCGATGCTCGCCCAGCGGGTGGAGGAGACGATCCGTGCGACCGGCGCGTCCCAGGTGGACGCCAACGACATCGGACTCGCGATCCTCCCTCCGCTTCGCGAGCTCGACGAAGTGGCCTACCTGCGCTTCGCCAGCGTGTACCAGGGGTTCGACTCGCTCGAGGACTTCGAGGCGGCAATCACCCTTCTCCGCGTCGAACACGATGCGGCGGAAGAGGTCACTGAGAACTGACGGCGTCGGCGGCCCGCTAGCCTGAACACGGCATGTATCGACTACTTTTCAGGCTCGTCCTCACCCGGCTCGACCCGGAGACCGCCCACCACCTCGCGTTCGACATAATTCGCTGGCTCCCTCGCCTCGGAGTCGGCGCCATCCTGCGCCGGCTCAGCCAACCGGATCCGTCCCTCGCGGTCGACACTCTCGGCCTGCGGTTCGCCTCGCCATTCGGCGTCGCTGCCGGTTTCGACAAGGACGGCCGCGCCATCCGGGGACTTGGCCAGCTCGGATTCGGGCACGTCGAGGTCGGCACGATCACGGCAATCGCCCAGCCGGGCAATCCGAGCCCTCGACTCTTCCGCCTCGTCGCGGACGGCGCAGTGATCAACCGCATGGGATTCAACAATCAGGGAGCGGCGGATGCTGCACC
>NZ_JAYSJZ010000039.1:0-8398 GCF_043726815.1 Lacisediminihabitans sp. | reverse complement strand
GGGCTGTCCAACTACTTCAAGCTCTTCTCCGACGACATCTTCATGAAGGCGGTGGGCAACAGCCTGCTCCTCGTGATCGTGCTGCCGATCATCACGGTGGTGCTGAGTCTCGTTCTCGCCTCGCTCGTGACCGTGGGCGGACCGAGCCACGGCCCGGTGCGGGGGCTGCGCAACTCGAGCATCTACCGCGTCGTGTCGTTCTTTCCGTACGTGATCCCGGCCATCGTGATCGGCATCATCTGGGGCAGGGTCTACGACCCCAGCGCCGGCCTGCTGAACGGGATCCTGACCGGCCTCGGATTCGAGCAGTTCCAGTCCTTCGCCTGGCTGGGCGAGCAGCGCACCGCCATGATCGCCACGATCTTCGTGATCGTCTGGGGCCTCGTCGGCTTCTACATGGTGCTCTTCGTCGCGGCCATCAAGGGGATCCCGGCCGAGATCTTCGAGGCGGCGCGCATCGACGGTGCCGGCCGATTCCGCACGGCGCTCACCATCACGATCCCGCTCATCCGCGACAACATCCAGACCGCCTACATCTACATGGGCATCCTCGCCCTCGACGCCTTCGTCTACATGTCGGCGCTCAATCCGGGGGGCGGACCAAACAACTCGACGCTCGTCATGGCGCAGCAGCTGTTCACGACGGCCTTCACCAAGGGCCAGTTCGGCCTGGCCTGTGCGATGGGCGTCGTCCTGGCGGTCATCACCCTGGTCTTCGCCGGCATCGTGTTCATCGTCAACCGGCTCACCGGTGGAACAAACGAGGTAGCCGAATGACCGCCATCAAGGCCGAGACCCCCTCGCGCTCCTTCACCCGCAAGTCCGCGTCGACCACGAGCGACCGGGTCGTCGGCGGCGTCTCGCACACCATCCTCACCATCTGGTCCATCATCGTGGTGCTCCCGCTGCTCTGGACGGTGATGTCGTCGTTCAAGACGAGCAAAGAGATCTTCGCCTCGCCGTTCTCGCTTCCGTCGAGCTGGAGCTTCGTCAACTACGTGGGCGCCTGGACGACGGCCGGCATCGGCAGCTTCCTGCTGAATACGGTGATCGTGGTGTTCGGGGCGCTGGCCGTGACGATGCTCTTCGGGGCGATGTGCGCCTATGTGCTCGCCCGCTTCCAGTTTCCGGGCAACCGGGCGATCTACTACCTGATGCTCGCCGGCCTCACCTTTCCGATCTTCCTCGCGATCGTTCCGCTGTTCTTCGTGTTGAAGAGCATCGGGCTGCTCAACACGCTGCCCGGGCTGATCCTCACCTACGCGGCCTTCGCGCTGCCGTTCACCGTGTTCTTCCTGTTCTCGTTCTTCAAGGCGCTGCCCAACTCGATCGCCGAGGCGGCGGCGCTGGATGGCGCGGGCGAGTGGCGCACGTTCTTCCAGGTGATGCTGCCGATGGCCCGCCCCGGCCTCGCCACGGTCGCCATCCTCAACTTCGTCGGGCTGTGGAACCAGTTCCTGCTGCCCGTGGCGTTGAACACCGATCCCAAGAACTACGTGCTCACCCAGGGCATGGCGTCGTTCGCCTCGCAGGCCGGCTACTCGGTGGACTTCGGCCAGCTGTTCGCGGGAGCGGTCATGACGATCGTTCCGGTGTTCATCGTCTACCTGATCTTCCAGCGCCAGCTGCAGGGCTCGGTCTCGCAGGGCACCAGCAAGTAGCACTCGCTACCCGCGCACGTCCCACAGGTGATGCTGGGGGTCGTGAGCGAGGTAGCGCGCGAGGGTCGCGACCGTGAAGTTCGCGCCGTCGCCCCGGCGCCCCGGCCTGCCCCAGGCGTCGCCCGGGATGCCGTGCAGGGTGGCAGCGAGCGTCGCGGCCGCGGCGGCGAGTTCCTCGCCCACCACCCGCGGATCCTGTTCGCCGTAGCGCTCGGCCACCGCGGTCTCGTCCTGGTCCCAGTTGGGGTAGACCGGGTCGTCCTGCTCGAGCATGAGGTGCAGTCGGCCGTCGAAGATGCGGAAGACGTCGCGCACGTGAGCCGCGTATTCGAGGGCCGACCAGGTGTGATCATCCGGGCGCACGCGCACGTCCTCCCTCTCGAGCACGGCGGGCCATCGTGCCGCGTTGGCCAGGATGAGGGCTGCCACATCGCGCTCCGAGAGAGTCGAGGCGTCGAATCCGCATTCATCGCACGGGCGCTCGAGCACCCAGGTCCAGTTCTTCGTGTCGGGAACTATCGGCATGCCTCCATCGTGCGGCACGGTGACGACCGGCTGCCGTAGATATCGCGCCAACCTTGCCGAATCCCCGCTCGGAGGCCGCCGGGTGTCTGCTGCGCGATTGCTGGGGACACGCGTGTCGAACGTGCACCAATCCGGTGCGGTCATGGGTCCGAATGGTTAACATGCGCGACAACCGTCGGGCTGTGTTTAGGAGGAATATCATGACCAAGTCCCCAAACCGTTTGCTGGCTACTGTTTTCGGCGCGGTTTATCTTCTCGTTGGCCTGCTGGGCTTCACAGCTACCGCCGGTGTCGGCTTCTTCGCCACCAAGGGCGGGTTTCTGCTCGGCCTGTTCGAGGTGAACATCTTCCACAACGTCGCCCATCTCCTGATCGGCGCCGCTCTCCTGATCGCCGGACTGTCCAACGTCCGCGCCGCCAAGACCGTCAACTCGGTCGTCGGTGCGGCGTACCTGCTTCTCGGTATCGTCGGGCTGTTCATCCTCAACTCGGCGGCGAACATCCTCGCTATCAACGGCGCGGACAACGTGCTGCACTTCGCGAGCGCGATCGTGCTGCTCGGCGTCGGCCTGGGCGCCGACAAGAACGTGCGCGCCACCGCCCACGCGTAGTTCGTACCCGCACCACCTCACCAACAACCGTTCGACAAGGGGAGAGCCGCCATGACCACGACCTTGATCACCCGCTCCTGGCTCGCCTTCGCGGCCGTCGGCGCCGGGATCATTCACCTGGCCCTGGTCATCGGCTCGCCCCTTGTCTTCGGTGCACTGCTCCTCGCCCTCGGCCTCGCCGAGATCGCCTGGGGGGTCGCCATCCTGGTCAAGGACCGGATGGTCGTCCCGCGCGTGGCCCAGGCCGGCGCCATCGCCCCGCTCATGCTCTGGGCTCTGCTCGTGGTCGCCGCCACCCTGCTCGGCACCCCGGCCGTCGCGGCTCCGCTCCGCTTCCTGCCGATGGCCATCGCGGCCGTCTTCGAAATCTTCATCGGCGCCGTGCTCAGCGTGAAGTTCCGCCGGCTCGCCCAGCCCGACCGTCAGGCATCGACGCGGGCCCCGGCCAGCGCCGTTCGCTACCTCTCGGCGGTTCTCGCCGCCGGCATCCTCGTCGGGGCTCTCACGACCCCCGCCCTCGCCGCCACCCAGGCCGGCACCGTCGCTCTCGAGCACGGCGGCACCATGGGCGGAATGATGGACATGCCCGGGATGGGCCACCACTAGATTTCCCACCTGTACCGGTCGCACTTACCCAGCTAGGTGCGGCCGGTGCTTCACTTTCGCCGCGGGGCTAGGCGTCGATGGCCGGGATCGTCGCCGCACGGCTCATGAACCGCTCCACGTCCGGGTCGACCCGGATGTCGCTCGGGCGCAGGGGTCGGCTCAGATACAGCCCCTCGAGCTCGGTGAGCCGGCTGAGCGCCACGTAGGTCTGGCCCGCGCTGAAGGTGCCCGATCCGAGGTCCACGATGGCGCGGTCGTAGGTCTTGCCCTGCGACTTGTGGATGGTGACCGCCCAGGCCAGCCGCAGCGGAAACTGCTGGAACTCGGCGACGATGTCCTTGCGCAGCTGCTTGGTGTTGGGCGAGTAGGTGTACTTGAACTTCTCCCAGATGGCCGGCTGCACCTCGTGCACCTCACCATCCACCTCGACGAAGACCGTCGAGGAGATGCGGGTGACCGTGCCGACCGTGCCGTTCACCCAGCGCTGGCCGCCGTCCGTGCTCGCGTCGTTGCGCAGGAACATCACCCGCGCCCCGACCTTGAGCTGCAGGGCCTCGTCGGCGGGGAAGGCCCGGCCGCCGAACTCCCCGGTGATCTCCGCCTTGGCGGTGAGCACCCGCCCCGGGAGACGGGCGAGCTCGGCCGCATTGATGCGGTTGACGGTGTCGTTGCGGGTCGCGAGGGTGATCGTGCCGTCGGTGGGGGCCGGGCGGGCACCCGTCTCGTTGAGCCTGCCCGCGATCTCGGCCGTCACCTGGCCGTGCCGTACCGCGTTGAGCATGTGTTTGAACTCGGCCTCGTGCTGCCGATGGATCGTGTTGAGCTCGAAGATGCGAAGGTCGGTCTGCTCCCACACCTTGGCGTCGAAGAACCACATCGACCGGTACTGGTCGGCGAAATACGCACGCTCGTCGGCATCGCCCGGCACCGGCGCGAGCTGGTACGGGTCGCCGAAGAGCACGACCTGCACGCCGCCGAAGGCGTCGAACGGCTTCTGCCTGGCCTGTCGCAGGCTGCGGTCGATGGCGTCCACGAGGTCCGCGTTGACCATCGATACCTCGTCGATCACGAGGGTGTCTATCGTGTTGAGAAGCTTGCGCAGGTCGGCGCTCTGGTCGATGTCGTGGTCGGCGATGACCCCGATCGGCAGTCGGAAGAGGGAGTGGATGGTCTGGCCGCCCACGTTGAGGGCCGCGACGCCGGTCGGGGCGCAGATCACCACCTGCTTGTCGGTGTTCCAGGCCAGATGGTTGAGCAGCGTCGACTTTCCCGTGCCCGCCCGGCCGGTGACGAAGATGCTGTCGCGCGTGCCCTCGATCGTCTCGAACACCGCCGCCTGCTCGGCGGAGAGGGCGAAGCCACTCATGCAGAACCCTCCGATTGTTCGCCGAACACCCCCACCAATCTACCCGCGTGCGGCACAGACTCGGCCGTGGCAGGCACCGTGTGCACGGAATCCCGCCGAACCCGCGAGCTTAGGATGTGGGGATGGACCGCAGAGTGCTCACGAGGTGGCTCGTGGTCTTCTCCCTCCTCGTCGCGGCGTTCGTCGGCACCGTCGTCACGCTCAACCTCACGGTCTACAGCGCGAGCGGATTCGTGAACTCCTACCTGCACTCCCTCGCCCGCAAGGACGCCGACGCCGCCCTCGCCACTCCCGGTGTCGCCCGGTCGACGGCGATCTCGACCGCCCTGCTCACCCCGGACGCGCTCGGCGACCTCGCGGACATCCGCCTGGTGAGCGACGCCGACGACGGGGACGGCCGGCACACCGTCGCGTACCGCTACAGCTTCGACGGCGGCTCCGCCAAGACGTCCTTCGTGGTGGAGCACGTCGGCGCGCGACTCGGGCTGTTCTCGGCCTGGCGGTTCGCCGAGAGCCCGCTCAGCGTGCTCGCGGTCACCCCGCTGCACGACGACTCGTTCTCAGCCAATGGCGTGAACCTGGTGGCGCCGGGCGGGGCGAACAAGCCGAGCGACTATCTCGTGCTGACCCCGGCCTCCATCGCCCTCGACCATCGATCGACCTTCCTGGCCGCCCCGACCACGCGAGTGCTCGTGAGCGCCCCGGCAAGCACCGTCGCGGCAACGGTGGACATCCAGGCGAACCGCGCCTTCGTGGCCCAGGTGCAGAAGGAGCTCGATGCGAGCCTCGCCTCCTGCGTCACCCAGCGGGTGTTGCTGCCCACCGGCTGCCCGATGGGAAAGCAGATCGACGACCGCATCCAGGATGCCCCGCGCTGGTCGATGGTGAAGAGTCCGCGGGTGACGATCGTGCCCGGCACGGCGCCAGACACCTGGCGCGTGCCCCCGACGACGGGCACCGCCCACCTCACGGTGGCGGTCAGGTCGATCTTCGACGGCCGCCTCTCCACCTTCGACGAGGACGTACAGTTCACCGTGGGCTACCTCGTGACCCTGCAGCCCGGCGGCGGCCTGCTCATCACGGCGGAGTATTGAGCCGGAGCTAGCTGTACTCCCTTTCCCTGGCGCGCGTTGTGCAGGACAGCGCCGCCGTCCACGGGTGCCCACACCACCGGTCCCCGTCCTGCAGAACACGGCCCGACCGACGCGGGCGGCACCGCCAGAGCGCCGAGAAGGTCCAGCCCCCGGCGACAGCTAGCCGCGCCGGGCCCTGGCCGCGAGCATCTCGTTGTATTCGGCGAGATCGGCATCGCCGTCGCGCTCGGCCTTGCGGTCGAGTCGCCGCGCGTCACGCTCGTCGCTGCGGCTCCACATCACCGCCACCGTGATGGCCAGGACGATCGTGGGGATCTCACCCACGCTCCAGGCGATGCCTCCGCCCGTCTGCTGGTCCATGATGGCGCTCTGCCCCCACGGTCTGCCCATCGCGCCGTACCAGTCCGCCAGCAGCAGGCCGGTGCCGGTCATCAGGGACAGGCCGAAGAAGGCATGGAAGGCCATCGTGGCGAGCAGGATGAGCAGGCGCAGCGGGTAGGAGGCGCGCCTCGGCACCGGGTCGACGCCGATCATCGACTGCACGAAGAGATAGCCGGTGACGAGGAAGTGCACGATCATCCAGGTGTGGCCGATGTGGTCGGTGGTGGCCCAGCTGAACAGGGGGGTGTAGTAGAACGCCCAGAGCGAGCCGGCGAAGAGCACGGCGGCCACGATCGGATTGGTCAGCACGACGCTCGCCCGCGAGTGCACGAAGAGCATGATCCACTCCCGGGCGCCTCGACTGCCGTCCGTGCGTTTCTCGATGGAGCGCAGCGCGAGCGTGATCGGGGCCGCCGGGGCGAGCAGCACCGGAATCATCATCGTGAGCACCATGTGCCCCAGCATGTGCGCGCTGAACAGGTACTTCTCGTAGGCGTTGACGCCGCCGTTTGTCACGTAGAAAAGCAGCCCGAGGCCGGCGAGCCAGAGCACCGTGCGATACCACGGCCAGCTGTCGCCGCGCTTGTGCAGCCGCCACACCCCGGCGAGGTAGAAGAACGCCAGGAAGGCCACCACGAGCATCCAGAGCAGATCGAAGCGCCAGACCGTGAAGTAGCGCGCGAAGGTGAGCTCCGGCGGCAGCGGCTCCCCGGTGAGGATGTAGGCCGGCGTCGTGGTGACCGCCGCCTGGGACACCGGCGTCCTGGTCTTCGCGAGCGCCGCCGCCACTCCGGTCGCGAGGCCCATGAAGCCGAGTTCGGCCGCGACGAGCCACCAGAAGAAGCTACTCCCGCCGTTCTCTGCCCGCTGCATCCTGGCTACCAGGAAGCGACGCTGTACGAGGCCGAAGAGGCCCAGCGTGCCGAGGGCGAACACCTTGACCAGCACGAGGATGCCGTACGGCGTGAGCAGGGCGGCGAGCGTTCCCACCCGCAGCGCCGCGTTCACGTAGCCGGACAGGGCCACCACGATGAAGCAGATCACGGCGAGGGTCGAGTACCGCGAGAGCACGGGGCCGATGCGTCCGCGCTCGAGGGTGGGGCGGATCAGCACGATGGTGAGCAGCCCGCCCAGCCATACCGCGGCGAAGGCGAGGTGCAGTCCGAGGGATGTCGTTGCCGCATCGTGGCCGGCCGCATCTGCCGAGTGGCCCTGCAGCGCCGTCGGCACCAGGCCGACGCCGGCGAAGAGGGTGACGAAGAGAATTGCCGTGTGGTTGCGAACCGCGAAGCAGAGCACGGTCACCGCGGCGGCGACCAGGGTCGTGGCCAACCAGGCCTGGCCGAGCTCGGTTCCGGTGAGGAACTGGCCGAGCTTGGCACCGTACTGCGAGTCGAGGGTGACCGGCTCGTAGTCGAAGCTCATGAAGGTGAGGAAGCCGGTCACCCCGGAGGTGACCGTCCAGAACCCTGCGGCGGCCGCGGCGATGTCGATGGTCCTGCCGAACTCCGGCTCGGTATCGCTCAGGGCGAAGCAGACCAGCACGAGGGCACCGATCGTGGCGGCCGCGCCCAGGTTGCCGAGCAGGGTCGCGATTGGCAGGCCGTAGCGCACGAACGCGCCGGGGTCGAAGACGGCCGGGGCATCCGCCGCTCCGCCGAACTGCAGGGCGGCCAGGAGGGACAGGAACGCGACGACCAGCAGCAGGGCTGGCCCGGCGATCTTCACGAGCCTCGGCACGGCATCCAGCCTAGGTCAGCAAACTGAGGCTCCGCCCCCGGCGCCGGGTTAACGACGAAGGGGATGTCGACCAGACGGTCGACATCCCCTTCGTGACGAAAAGCGAACTACTTCGCTGCCGCCTTGAGCTTGCTGCCGGCGCTGACCTTCACGCCGTAACCAGCCGCGATCTGGATCGCTTCACCCGTGGACGGGTTGCGACCGGCGCGAGCCTCACGGTGAGTGCGCTCGACCGCGAGCCAGCCCGGGATCGTGACCTTCGTGCCTTCGCCGACGGACGTGGCGAGAGTGGAGAACAGAGCGTCAAGGACGCCGTTCACTGCAGCCTGGCTCTGGCCAGACTCAGCGGCAACTGCCGCGACGAGCTCGGTACGGTTTAGTGACTTGTCAGCCATTGAAGTCCTCCTCGGACGT
>NZ_JAYSJZ010000038.1:0-1637 GCF_043726815.1 Lacisediminihabitans sp. | reverse complement strand
GACTAGGTCGTGTTTGACATGCTCACTCCCTCGCTAGATGCGGCTGCTACCGGCCCGCCGGATCTACCCAGACCATGGTCCGGCCCGTAGGCGGTGTGGCCGATCGCATCTACGTGACCGTCAGGCCGAGGGGCCCCGGTCGGAACCTATGGATGTTCCGTATCCGATTGTGTTAGCGCTCGCTTGACTCGGAGCCGAAACAGCCCTTCGCGCCAATTGCCGAGATGCAACTCACCAACGCGGCAGCACAGACATGGACCTCGATCGGCCCTGCTGTAGCAGCCGGGCGAGGCGGACAATCGCCCAACTCCGCCCAACTCCGCCCAACTCCGCCCGACTCCGCCCGACGGAGGCGAACGGGGTTTGCAACAAAAGATATTTTAATATATAAATTAATGAGTGAAGTTTGGACGGAAATGGCAAAGAAGGCATCGGTTCGCGACGTTCGTCGAACCAACCGCGCACTACTTGTGCGGCGACTGGTGTTGTCCGGTGCCACTTCAAGGTCCGCACTGGGAGACGACACAGGCTTGTCGGCCGCCACAGTCACCAACGTCATCAACGAACTCATCGACGAGGCCATCGTGCAGGAGGAGGGGTTCCTCGATTCGGTCGGCGGGCGGCGGCGCGTCGTCGTCGCGGTAAACAAAGCGGCAGCCGTCGTGTTCGGCTCGGACATCAGTGAGATCGACGTGACCACCGAAGCATTCGATCTCACGCTCAACCGTCTTGCGCGACGCACCTTCGCGTTCCCCGACCGCAGGATCACGCCCGAACGCGTTATCGAGGTGCTTCATGAGCAGACCAGCGAGATCCTCGCCGAGCTCGACATCGACCGCAAGATCGTGCTGGGTCTCGGGCTCGGCGTGCCCGGCATCGTGGAGAACCCCGCTTCGGCCTCCGAATCGGTGATCCACGCCCCGGCGATCGGCTGGGATTCCGTGCGGTTGAGGGGGCTTGAGGACATCGTCGGATTCCCCGTCCACGTCGACAACGGCGCCAAGACGACGACGCAGGCCGAATCCTGGTACGGGGCCGCGCGCGGCTCGGACCACGCGATCGTCGTGCTCATCGGGGCCAGCGCCGGTGCTGGCATCGTGACGAACGGGCGCCTCTACCGCGGGTTCAGCAGTAGCGCGGGCGAATGGGGCCACACGAAGATCAGTCTCACCGGCCGGCAGTGCACCTGCGGTTCGTACGGATGCGTGGAGACGTTCGTCGGGGCATCCGCCGCCCTTCACGACTGGACCCAGTCGGAGATGACCTGGGCGGGGCGTGAGACCGAGGGCATCACCGCGATGTTCGCCGCGATCGGCGCCGGCGACAAGGAAGCCGAACGGGTAATGAACACCCTGGTCGAGCACCTCGGCTTCGCCCTCTCGAACCTGATCAACATGTACAACCCCGAGACCATCGTGGTCAGCGGATGGTTCGGCGACCAGCTCGCCGAGCACTACCTGGATGACATCGCGAGCGCGAGCCGCCGATTCTCCCTAGAGCAACCCGGAAGTGAGGCCGTGCTGAAGCGGTCAAAGCTGGGGCAGAACGCCGTCGCCCTGGGCGCGGCAACCCTCCCGCTTGACCGCTTCATCGAAATGGGTTGGCCCCAATAATCAGCACTGAGAAAGGAATCGCAA
>NZ_JAYSJZ010000037.1:0-1944 GCF_043726815.1 Lacisediminihabitans sp. | reverse complement strand
TCCTTGGACGGGCCGCCCTCGACGAGGTAGGCGGCGAGGGTGAACGGTGCGCCGGCGAACCCGATGAGCGGGGTGGAGCCGAGTTCGGCCACCGTGCGGGCCACGCCCTCGGCGATGGGGGCGAGCGCGGCCGGATCCAGGGGACGCAGTGCGGCGACATCCTGTGCCGTGCGGATGGGCGTGCCGAGCACCGGGCCGCGACCCGGCACGATGTCCACGTCGACGCCGGCGAGCCGGAGCGGCACGACGATGTCGCTGAAGAAGATGGCCGCATCGACGTGGTGCCGCCGAACCGGCTGGAGCGTGATCTCGCTCGAGAGCTCCGGGTCGAGGCAGGCGTCGAGCATGGCCGTGCCCACCCGCAGCGCGCGGTACTCGGGAAGCGACCGGCCGGCCTGGCGCATGAACCAGACGGGTGTGGTCTCCGGGCGGTCGCCGCGGTAGGCCCTGATCAGGGGGGAGGCGGCCGTTCCGCCGTCGACGATGGGGTGGTGCGCAGGCAGGTTCACGTCCTTAAGTATGGGCGAGCGGCGCTGATCGGCCGCCCAGCCGGCTCGACGGCGAGCGGGCGTATGCTATCGAGGTGTTTCTCTGCCTCACCGCCAACCACCAGAACGCGAGCTTCGAGCTTCTCGAGAAGCTCTCGATCGGTGCGCCGCGGGCAGCAGGCATTCTGGTGCAGAACGGAGACTTCGTCACCGGAGCCGTCGTACTCGCCACCTGCAACCGCTTCGAGGCGTACCTCGAGATCGCGGAACCTCTCGCCACGGCGGACGAGTCGGTGGCCAGAACCGTTCGGGTGATCAGCGAGGCGAGCGGGATCGAGGCGGAGGAACTCACCGCCTCGGTGCGCGTGCTGCAGGGCGACGACGTGGCCAGCCACCTCTTCGCCGTGTCTGCGGGTCTCGAATCGGTGATCCTCGGCGAGGACGAGATCTCCGGCCAGGTGCGCCGGGCCCTCGAGGAGGCCCGCGTGGCCGGCACCACCTCGTCGGGCCTCGAGCGCCTCTTCCAGCGGGCGGCCCACACCTCCCGCGGCGTGAAGAACCGCACGGCCCTCGGCGGAGCCGGACGCTCGCTCGTTCGGCTCGCGCTCGAACTCACCTCGAGCCGCATCGCCGACTGGGCAGCCACCCGGGTTCTCCTCGTCGGCACCGGCCAGTACGCCGGCACCACGGTCGCCGCGCTTCGAGAACGTGGCGCATCCGATCTCACGGTGTTCTCGGCCTCCGGGCGCGCCCCGCGTTTCGCGCTGCGTCACGGGATGGTGGCCACCGACGATCTGCGGTCCGCCATCGCCGAGGCCGACGTCGTGATCACCTGCACCAGCACGAGCACGCCGGTCATCACGACGACCATCGTCGAGCAGGGGCGACGCCGCATCGTGATCGACCTCGGCCTCCCCCGCAACGTCGATCCGGCCATCGCCGCGATCCCCGGCATCGAGCTTCTCGACCTCGAGACCGTGAGCCTGCACGCCCCGCTCGAAGAGCTCAACGCCACGAGCGATGCCCGCGCCCTCGTGAGTGAGGCCGTGTCCGAGCATGCGGCCCAGACCGTCGAGCAACAGCTCACCCCGGCCATCGTGGCCCTTCGTGCGCACGTCTTCGGCCTGCTCGACGCCGAGATCGATCGGGCTCGCGCCCGCGGCGACAGCGACGGCCGCACCGAGGCGGCGCTGCGTCACCTCGCCGGAGTGCTGCTGCACACGCCATCTGTTCGGGCCCGGGAGCTCGCCCGCGCCGGCGAGGCCGCGTCGTTCAATGAGGCCGTGGTGGCCCTGTTCGGCATCGACCTCCCCGCCTCGACCGCGGCGCGGCCGAAGACCGACGGCATGCTCGACCTGCTCGCCTAGGTGTACTGCTCAGGGACGTTGGTTGATGTGTGATGTGTTGATATGAGGAAGACCTCCGGTGGAGGGTGGAGCTGTCTAGGTCCCATTCC
>NZ_JAYSJZ010000036.1:0-2534 GCF_043726815.1 Lacisediminihabitans sp. | reverse complement strand
ATGACCTCATCGGCGAGCGCTTGCGGGTTCTCGCGCTCGATGAAGTCGACCTCCTGGGCCGCCCAGCGATCCCAGTACGGGGCGTAGGCGTCGCCATCCCGATCCAACGCGCGAACCTTGCGCGTCTCTGGGTCGAGCTCGACCCAGATCGCGTAGTCCGCGAACGGCACCGACGCCACACTGATGGCGCCCACTCCCTCTACGACGATCGGGCGGGTGGGGTCGAGCTCATGCCTGTCGCCCGGCCGGTTCGTCGCCCAGTCCCAGGCGCGCCAGTGGTGCGTGGACAGGATCGTGGGCACAGCGGCGCTGCCGGTGGCTAGGCCGTCCCATCCCGGATACAGGTCGTCGAGCCGAACGAGTTGGGCACCCTTCCAGTCGGTGACCATCGCCCGCGCGAGCTCGGTCTTGCCGGAGCCGGACCGGCCGTCGATCAGCACGCACGCGCCGCGCATTCGCGCGCCAGCCAACCGCCCGCCGGTCAGCCGCTCGTCTCTCCCCCGCTCAGCCGACAATGGAGTTCCACTGTCCGGTGCTGACGGATGCCGCCACGGCTACAGCCCCAATGGCCGCGCCGATCACGACCATGACCCAATCGCGCCCGCGCCACCGCGACTGCCGCGCCCAGGTACGGTGCGCCGAGGAGCCGAAGCCGCGCGCCTCCATAGCCGTCGCGAGCTTGTTGCCCCGGCGCAGTGACAGCACGAGTAGCGCGAACGCCTGCCCCGCCAGCCGGCGGATGCGCCCCGAGTCTGCCACTCCCCGAGCCCGCCGCGCGAGAGCCAACGACCGCCAGTCGTCCGCGAACAGTCCCACCAGGCGCAGAGCGGCCAGGGCACCAAGAACGAAGCGCGAAGGAAGGTGGAGCAGCTGCGACAGTCCGTCTGCCAGGTCGGTCGGATCGATGGTGACAAACAGCACGACGGCGGGCAGCCCGATCGCGAGCACCCGAAGCAGCGTGGCAATGGCGAGCTCGATCGAACCGTCGCTCACTCGCGCGAACAGGAACTCGGCGTAGACCCGGCCCGAGGGCTGCCCGTACAGCGCGATGGTCACCGCTGTGAGCGGAGCAGCGATCCACACGGCGGCCGTGCGCAGCCAGAACGTCCTGGCTGGTAGCCCGGCGAGCGGCAGCACCGCGATTTCGAGGGTGAGCGCGACGGCGGATGACACCCAGTCCACCGTGAGCACAAGGCACGCGCTCAGCAGAAGCGCCGCGGCCAGTTTGGCGACCGGGTTGACCCGGTAGACCACCCCCGGCCCGGACACGATCCCGGTGCTCACGACAGCACCAGCGTCTCGTCCGCTAGGGCGCGCACGAAGTCGTCGTCGTGCGTCATCGCGACGACGGCCGTGCCGGCGTCGAGCAGTTCGGCCAGCATGGCCACGAGTTCGCTCCAGGTGCGCGAGTCCTGCCCGAACGTGGGCTCATCCAGCACCAGCACCCGTGGACGGGTCGCAAGGGCCGTGGCGACACTCACCCTCCGCTTCTCGCCACCAGACAAGGTGAACGGATTCGCGAGGGCGAGGTGGGTGAGGCGCAGTCGCTCGAGAAGCGCATCGACGCGCTCAGTGATCTCGGCATCCGGCAGCCCCAGGGCACGGGGCCCGATCTCGAGCTCTGCGCGCACGGTGGCGGCGAGAAACTGATGCTCGGGATCCTGAAACACCGTGCCGATGCGGGTGAGCAGTTCGCGCGACTTCCAGCGGATGGGCGCACGTCCCGCCCCGCTGTCGAGCGACTCCGCGGCGACCACTTCGCCGCCCAGTGTGGGAAGCAGCCCCGCCAGCGTGAGCCCGAGCGTCGACTTACCCACTCCGTTCGGACCGGTGACCGCGAGGGCCCGACCGCTCTCAACCCGCACCGACAGGTGCTCCTGTACGACTGTCTTCCGCCCGACCGCGAGCTCGGTACTCGACAGCAAGCGCTCAGAAGCGGCTCGGATGCGCGACGGCCAGGCCGGCGGGAATCCGGGCACCCACACTCCTCGCGCCGCAAGCTCGGCACCACGCTCGCTTAGTACTGCGGCGGGCGTGCCGTCGGCGACGACTCCCCCGCCAGGCGACAACACGACGACCCGGTCTACGACGTCGAGCCAGACGGCCACGCGGTGCTCGACCACGATGAAGGTCGCGCCGGTGGTATCGAGCACGCGCACGACCGAGTCGCGCACGTCGCGTACTCCCTCGGCATCGAGGTTGGCGGTCGGTTCGTCGAGAAGCAGGAGCCCCGGCTGCATCGCGATCACGCCGGCGAGCGCGAGTCGCTGCTTCTGCCCGCCAGAGAGCACGGAGGTCGGGTGGTCGAGCGGCAGACCGAGCCGGACGGCGTCGAGCGCAGCGGTGACCCGTGGCCAGATCTGTTCCCGCGGCACGCCGAGGTTCTCGCAGCCGAAGGCCACGTCGTCGCCGACCCTGGCTAGTATCACCTGGCTGTCCGGATCCTGCAGCACGAGGCCGGCGCGGCCCGGAGTCGGGATTCCGCCCCCAACGAGCAAGCGTCCCTCCGCTTCACCGCCGTCGTCGTCGCCGAG
>NZ_JAYSJZ010000035.1:0-44196 GCF_043726815.1 Lacisediminihabitans sp. | reverse complement strand
GGGTGCGGAACGTCTTCTCGCTCGACTCGGTGACCTCGGCGCGGTGCACGTCGTCTTCGAGGCGGCTCTCGTTCTCGAGGTGGCGGTGCACCTCGTCGAGAACGAGCTGCGGCGGAACCGGGATCTCGAGCGACTCGAGCAGGGTGTCCACGACCTGGTCGCGGGCCTGCGTGCCCTGCCCGAAGACCTTCGACTTCTTGACCTGCTCACGGATGTCCGCCTTGAGCTCGTCGATCGTGTCGAACTGGCTGGCGATCTGGGCGAAGTCGTCGTCGGCGGTGGGAAGCTCGCGCTCCTTCACGGCGAGGAGCTTGACCGTGATCTCGGCCGACTCGCCCTCGTTGTCGCCGCCGAGCAGCTTGGACTCGAAGACCGTGGTCTCGCCGGCGCTCAGTCCGTCGAGCGCCTCGTCGATGCCGTCGATGAGGTCGCCGGAGCCGACCTCGTAGGAGATCGCGTTGGCCGTGTCCACCTCGTTGCCGCCGATGGTGGCGACGAGGTCGATCTGGGCGAAGTCGCCGGTGGCCGCGGGGCGGTCAACGGTGATGAGCGTGCCGAAGCGGGCGAGAAGGCTCTGCAGTTCGGTCTCGACCTCCTCATCCGTCACCTCGATCGGGTCGACGGTGAGCACGAGACCCTCGAGGTTGGGCAGGTCGAAGTCCGGACGCACGTCAACCTCGACGACGACCTTGAGCTCTCCGCTGAAGTCCTTCACGTCGGGGAGCTCGGTGATGTCGGCCTCCGGGCGGCCGAGCGGGCGGATCTTCTGCTCCTCGATCGCCTGGCGGTAGAACTTGTCGAGGCCGTCGCTCACCGCGTGGTTGAGCACCTCGTCGCGGCCGACGCGCTGGTCGATGATGGGCGGCGGAACCTTGCCCTTGCGGAAGCCCGGGATGTTGACGGACTCCGCGATGTGGCTGTACGCGTGATCGATGCTGGGCTTCAGCTCGTCGGGGGTAACCGAAATGCTCAGCTTCACGCGCGTGGGGCTCAGCTTGTCAACCGTGGTCTTCACGATGGGATCTCCTGAATTTCTGTGCTTCGTGGTGTACGTGGGTATTGTCGGGGCGACAGGATTCGAACCTGCGGCCTCTCGGTCCCAAACCGAGCGCTCTACCAAGCTGAGCTACGCCCCGGACTTCAGTGTTGTGAGGTACGTTCACCCCGAGGACAGATCGGCGGATGTCGCGAGACGTTTTCCGAAAATAAGCCTCGGCAAGCCTAGCGCACTGTCTGCCGGGTGCGCCGTGCGCTCGATTGCGCGAGGCGCCCGCGCCATGTATTAGGCTGGCTACCGCGCGATCGGCCACGGCCGGCTGCCACGGGGATGTAGCTCAATGGTAGAGCCTCAGTTTTCCAAACTGATGGCGCGGGTTCGATTCCCGTCATCCCCTCCACGTAGCGGACTCTCGAACCACAGTTCTTCCGTCAGGAGTACTAGCCTGCTGCCATGATCGATGCGCAACGCGGCGTGGCCCCTCGGCAGTTCTCCTGGGCCGACTTCCTGCTGCGGTGGGGTGTCCTTCTGATAATCGTGGGTTCGGTTGCAGGGCTAGCGGCCAAGTTTTTCGCCGACCGCGCCTCCCACGCGGCTTCTGGGGCGACCCGGATGTTGACTCCCGATGCTTCGGAGCCGATCGCATCGCATATTGCGCAGATCTTCGACCCGTCGTCGGCCCACTACGTGCCGCCCGATTACACCGCGTTCTGGATTGGCATGCTCGCCGTTGCGCTCGGCGTAGCCGCCGTGGCGGCAGGAATAGGCGTCGTGGTGGCCAAGCGTCGTGCCGGGTGACACGCTAAGCAGCTACTCTCGGCGCTTCCACGGTGGGATCAGGCCCACATCGGGTGTAGGTCTGCGGGTCGACCACAGACGCCGCTCGATCAGCCCGCCGCGGCCAGGCGGGTCGCCGGCTCCGTCACGTAGCGATGCCCGGTGGGCGACGTCCACTCGAGGTCGCCGTCGTCGACGTGCTCGACGGTCCACGCGGTGTGGTGCTTCTGGTCGTGATGCTTCGGGCAGAGGTGCGCGAGATTGTCGTGGTTCGTCGGACCGGCGAATTGCCAGTCCTTCGTATGGTCGAGGTCGCAACGTCGGGCGGCGGCACCGCATCCGGGGGCACGGCAGGTTTCATCCCGCATTCGAAGCCAGGCGCGAAGGTCCGGGGGAATCGCGTAGCGATCGCGACCGAGCGAGAGCACCGCGCCGGTCTCGGGGTGGGTGAGGATCCGGACGAAACCGGGAGCACCGGCGGCGAGCTCACGGGCGGTGTCGATGTCGATCGGACCGTAACCCTCGAGCACGGCGGGCTCGGTGCCGCGGCCGAGGAGGGTCAGCACCGGCACCGTGACCAGCACTCGAGCGCGGATGCCGGCGCCGAGGTTCGGCTGGGTCGGATGGTCGGCACCGGTCTGGCCGTCGATGAGCAGGTCGCAGAAGACATCCGCCCGAAGCTGGGTGAGGGTGCGCGACTCGTCGGGAAACTGGAGGGCGGCCGCGACATCCGTCACCCGCTGAAAGATGGCCTCGGCGCTCGCGGCCGGAAGGTAGGCGGTGAGCCAGGCCATGCCATCCCGGGCCGGATCGAGCGAGATCTCGCGCTTGTCGCGGCAGCTGTCGTGCCGCGCCTCCACGGATTCCGGATGCTCCCGCTCGCGCAACACCCGGGCCCGGTGCTCGAAGCGGCTCACGGTGAGGCTGACGGCAAACGGCAGCGCCGCCGCCTCAAATTCGCGACGCGCGTCAACCGGCAGCGAGTTGGCGTGATCGATCATCACCTGGGCGTGGCGGTAGCTGATGTCTCCATCCGAGAGGGCGGCCATCGTGGCCGGCAGCTCGCGAAGCAGCGACCGGCTCTCTTCGATGAGGGTCTCGGTGGTGCGCTCGGGCAGGCGCAGGGCGGCGGCGAGTTCGCTCACGAGGGAGCGCCGAGCGACGTGGGCGTCGCTCCAGGGGCGCACCTGGGACGGATCGGACGGCATCAGGGAGGCCGTGGCCTCGCTCCAGCTGCGCGCCTGGTCGATGAGGGCGGCCCTGTTGGCGGCGGCCCGTGCGGCCGCGCGATCGGCCTCGACGACATCGTCGATCAACTCGCCCATGGTGTCGAGAAAACTCGCGGCGAGCGAGGGAGTGAACACGCTGGAACGCGGCGCGCGATCGAGCCCGAGGGCTGTCATCGCGGGGGCTTCCATGACCCCACTCAACACCATGCCACCGACATTCCTGGCACACTCCGACGGACTGTAAACAAGGCCGAAACCGACAAGAAAACACGACCGAAAACGGAATTGCGCACGGGCCGAGAACGACGCCGAACACCGCGCAGAACACAAGTCACCCATAGCCCTATCCCCCCATACCGGCCAGACTGGGCACCACGCAATGACGAGGAGATCCCGGTATGAAGTTCATGTTGCTCATCGGCGGTAACCGCGACGCCTGGGCCGCGCTCACGCCGGAGGACTGGTCCGACAACGAGAAGGCCCACGGGGAGCTCATCGCCGACCTGAAGAAGTCCGGCGAATTCATCGAGTGCGACGAGCTCAACGTCACTCCGCAAGGCGCCCGCATCGTGCGCACCGACCACGGCGCGCCCTCGGTCGCCGACGGCCCGCTCCACGACGGTGACGACTTCGCCTCCGGGTATTACCTCCTCGACTGCGCAGACATCGACCGGGCCTGCGCGATCGCCGCACGGCTCTACGAGAGCCGATTCGCGCCGATCGAGGTGCGCCAGGTCGGCGGATGACGGCCGACGGCGCCGCACCATCCTGAGCGCATGCACCTGCACGCGCGCGCCCCTTAATTGTCACCGGTGCCCCCGCGATCCCCGTGACCGTCTACCGTTGAACCATGACGTCCCCCGATACCACCGCGCCCACCGAGGCAGACACCACCCCCGACGCGAAGACCTTCGCCGACCTGGGGCTCGGTGATGCGATGCTCAAGGCGCTCAAGGATGTGGGCTACGAGACCCCGTCCGCCATCCAGGCCGCGACGATCCCGCCGCTGCTCGCCGGACGCGACGTCGTGGGCCTCGCCCAGACCGGAACCGGCAAGACGGCCGCCTTCGCACTGCCGATCCTCTCCCGGCTCGACGTGTCGCAGAAGAACCCGCAGGCTCTCGTGCTCGCCCCGACCCGCGAACTCGCCCTGCAGGTCTGCGAGGCGTTCGAGAAGTACGCCGCCCACATCCGCGGCGTGCACGTTCTTCCGGTGTACGGTGGCCAGGCCTACGGAGTGCAGCTCTCCGCCCTGCGACGCGGGGTGCACATCGTGGTCGGCACGCCCGGCCGCATCATGGACCACCTCGAAAAGGGCACCCTCGACCTCTCGGAGCTCAAGTACCTCGTGCTCGACGAGGCCGACGAGATGCTCAAGATGGGCTTCGCCGAGGATGTCGAGACGATTCTCGCCGACACCCCGGACGACAAGCAGGTCGCGCTCTTCTCTGCCACCATGCCGCCGCAGATCCGGCGCATCTCGAAGAAGTATCTGCACGACCCCGAAGAGATCACGGTCAAGAACAAGACCACGACATCCGCGAACACCACCCAGCGCTACCTGGTGGTGTCCTATCCGCAGAAGGTGGATGCCCTCACCCGAATCCTCGAGGTGGAGAACTTCGAGGGGATGATCGTCTTCGTCCGCACGAAGAACGAGACGGAGACCCTGGCCGAGAAGCTGCGCGCGCGGGGCTATTCGGCCGCGGCGATCAGCGGCGACGTGGCCCAGGCCCAGCGCGAGCGCACCGTCAACCAGCTCAAGTCGGGCAAGCTCGACATCCTGGTGGCCACGGATGTCGCGGCCCGCGGCCTCGACGTGGAGCGCATCAGCCACGTGGTCAACTACGACATCCCGATCGACACCGAGTCGTACGTGCACCGCATCGGGCGCACCGGGCGGGCCGGCCGCAGCGGCGCCGCCATCAGCTTCGTGACGCCGCGCGAGCGACGGCTGCTCACCGCCATCGAGCGGGCCACCAGGCAGCCGCTCACCGAGATGCAACTGCCGACCTTCGCCGACGTGAACGTGACCCGGCTGGCGCGCTTCGACGACGCGATCACCGAGGCCCTCGGCCAGGCCGACCGCATCGCGGCGTTCCGCGACATCATCGGCCACTACGTCGAGCACCACGACGTGCCGGAGTCGGATGTCGCGGCCGCCCTCGCGGTGGTCGCGCAGGGCGAGACCCCGCTGCTGCTCGCGCCGGAGAAGCCTCAGCGCCGCACCGAGCGTGCCGAGTGGGGCGACCGGCCGGAGCGCGCCGACCGCCCGGAGCGGGCAGACCGCACCGAGCGACGCGCGCGCCCCAATGCCGGCCCGATGTCGACCTACCGCATCGAGGTGGGCAAGCGCCACAAGGTGGAGCCGCGCCAGATCGTCGGCGCGATCGCCAACGAGGGGGGCCTGAGCCGGGAAGACTTCGGCCACATCAAGATCCTCCCCGAGTTCTCGCTCGTCGACCTGCCGGCGTCCCTGCCGGACGACGTGCTCGACAGGCTGAAGGGCACGCGGATCAGCGGCAAGCTGATCGAGATCCGTCCCGACCGGGGCGGCGCGCGGAACGACGACCGAGACGATCGGCCGGCACGCAAGCCCCGCCACGACCCGGCGCGCTGACGCTCCGCCGCGCGTGAGACCGCGGCGACGTTACGCCGAGGACATCCCGGCGGCCCCTCGACGCAACGCGAGCAGCTCGAGCTCGTCCACCCGAGACAGACCGGAGCGGCGAACGCGGTCGAGGCCGCGGGCGCGCTCGTCCTCGAGGGTGCGCGCGAGCGTCTCGCGCAGCGGCAGCAGCCGGCCACCCGCGGCGAGGAACGCCGCGTTGCTGCGCCGGGCGAATCCGGATGCCGTCGCCGGCAACCAGAGGGGAAGCGACCGGGGGCCGCTCCAGTGCTGCACGTCGTGCTCGGCGAGCCAGTCGTCGTCGGCCGGGACGATCCCGCCGGTGAAGCCGGCCACCTCGGCCGCGAGGTCGAGCACATCGGCGAGGGGATACGGATCTCCCGCGACGTTGATCACGCCCGTCACCTGCCGGACGCTCGCGAGCGCGATCCACTCGGCAAGGTCCCGCACGTCGACGACCTGCACCCACCGGCCGGCGGTCGCCGGGGCCAGCACCTCGCCGTCTCCGGCGAGCGCGAACCTTCCCACCCAGTAGCCGGTTCGATCGCTGACGTCCCCCGGTCCGCCGATCAGGCCCGGGCGCGCGATGAGCAACCGGTCACCCACCGCCGAGGCCGTCGCCCGCTCCGCGGCCAGCTTGGCCTGCGCATAGTCGTCGGGGTCGACGGGCTCCGCGCGCTCGACGACGGCCGCCGACTCGTCGGCACCGGGCTCTGAGCTGCTCGCGTAGACCGACACCGTCGAGACGAGGGTCCAGTGCCGCGCCCGGGCGGCGAGCGCCTCGAGGGCGCCGGCCACGAACTCCGGCCGGTAGGAGATCTCGATCACCTCGTCCCAGGCCGTGTCCGCGACGGCCGCGTAGGCGCCCGGCACCGCCCGATCCGCCCGCACGAGGTTGGCCCCGGCCGGCACCGCGCCGGCGTCGCCCCGCGCCAGGCAGGTGACGTCGTCACCGTGGGCGAGCATCCGTCTGGCTATTTCGTGCCCGACCCAGGCCGTGCCACCCAGAACCAGCACCGTGCGCCGCGCGGAGTCTTCCATGACCGGTAGTCAAGCGGGAATCCGGCCGCCCGTGCGCCCGAATACGCTGCGGGCAGAATCGGCCGGCTCAGTCCCTCTCGTTTCGCCGGAGGGCGCCGAAGCGCCACACCGCGCCCGCGAACGCGACGATCGCGATGCCGGCGAGGATGCCGAGGGCCAGCGCCCGGTCGATCTCGCTCGTGCTGCGGTAGGCGAACCCGTAGAACGCCTGCAGGGCATGGGTGGCCGGGAAGATCCGGCCGATCCAGAGGAACACGTCGGGCAGCATGGTCGCGGGGAACATGATGCCGCTGAGCAGCAGGGACGGCAGGAAGACGAACATCGACAGCATCGTCGCCCACGACTGGCTGGGGGCGACCGCCCCGATCAGCAGCCCCACGGCGATGCTCGCGGCGATGAAGGTGACGAGCACGAGCAGGTACGCGAGCGGCGCCTCGGGCAGCCTGGCTTGAAAGACGATCGGCGCGGCGAGGTAGATGATCGCCGAGACCAGCAACAGGTGCAGGAAGGCGCTCGTCGCCTGCACCCCGATCACCGCCGAGCCCGGGATGCCGTTGGCCCGGTACGCGCGCAGCGTGCCGGACTCGCGCATCTTCACGATGGGCTCCGGAATCCCGAGGAGCGCGCCCATGGTGACGGCGAAGATCGTCATCGTGGCGGCGAGTGTGTCCTTCATGAGCGGGTTGAGCGACGCGAGCACTCCCCCGAAGACGAAGAAGAACACGAGGGGCACGAGGTAGAACACGAGAAGTGTGCCCCGGTCTCGCACGTCGACCCTCAGCTGGATGACCAGTGAGGTGAAGAAGGCGGTCATTGCTGGGCCTCCGTGACGACCTCGAGAAAGCGCTGCTCGAGCGACGGCCTCGCCACCCGCAGGTCGTCGACGGCGTCACCCGCCCGCTGCACCCTGGTGAGGATCTCCGTCACCGACTCGGCGACATCCCGGCTCGTCCACTCCAGGTAGCCGTTCTCCGCGTCCACGAAGTGAGCGGCGCCCACGTCCCAGCCGGGAAGCAGCGAGCCATTCGCCGTACGCAGGAGGATGCGCGTGTCTGAGTGCCCGGCCGCCGTCACCTCCTTCGGGGTGCCGCAGACCACCACCCGGCCGCGCACGATGATGGCGATGCGGTCGCAGAGCTGTTCCGCCTCGGCCATGTCGTGGGTGGCGAGCAGCACCGTGACCCCCTGCCCGCTGATCGAGCGGATCTCGTCGTGCAGCCTGGCCCTGCCCTGAACGTCGAGCCCCGCGGTGGGCTCGTCGAGCACGAGGAGCTCCGGGTCCCCGACCAGGGCGAGCACCAGGTGCACGAGCCGCTTCTGTCCGCCGGACAGCTGCCGGTACTCCCGCCGCATCAGTCCGCCGATGGTGAACCGTTCGACGAGCCCGGCAGTGCTGGGCGTGCGGTGCCATGCGGAGACGAGCCTGATCGCCTCCCCCACCCGGATGCTGTCCGGCAGCGACGACGACTGCAGCTGAACGCCCACATGGCGGCGCAGCTCGCGCTCGTCCCGGCGCGGGTCGAGGCCGGCGACCAGGACCGAGCCGGAATCCGGAGTGCGTAGGCCCTCGAGACACTCGAGGGTGGTGGTCTTGCCGGCGCCGTTGGGGCCGAGCAGACCGAACACCTCGCCTCGGCGCACCTCGAGGTCGAGCCCGTCCACCGCCGTGACCGTCCCGTAGCGCTTGGTGAGCGCACGGATCGAGACGATGGGCTCGGGCGAAGCGTTCATCCGTCGAGTATGGGCGCGCGGGCTCGCTGCCCTAGTGGCTTTGGTCCCCCCCTGCCTCTCAGGAGTTGAGCAGTCTCGCCAGCACCGCGGCCTCGCTGATCTCGGGCCGCCGCGTGGCGGTGAGAAGCACCAGTTCACCCTCGGCCGCCAGCCCGCGCAGGTGGTCGAGTGCCGCCGCCCGCTCCGGTTCGGCGAGCTCGGCCTCGTAGCGCCGGGAGAATTCCTCGAACAGGTCTGGGTCGTGCGAGTACCACTGTCGAAGCTCGGTCGAGGGGGCCACGGCCTTGCACCACTCGGTGAGGGCCGCCCGATCTTTGCTCATCCCCCGGGGCCAGATCCGGTCCACGAGCACCCGGGCGACCTCCTTCTCCGCCGGAGCATCGTAGATCCGCCCCACCGTCACTCGTCCGTTCGTCACCCTACGAGTATGGGCCGGTGTTCCGTGATCGGCCAGCGGCACACTCGGCAAACTCTCATACCCCCGGGGGTATCATGAAGTCATGGAAATTGCGCGCAAGATCGTCATCGTTGGTGGGGTGGCCGGCGGGATGTCGGCGGCGACCAGGCTGCGCCGGCTGGACGAGACGGCGGACATCGTGGTCTTCGAGCGCGGCCACTACGTCTCCTTCGCCAATTGCGGACTCCCCTACTACGTGGGCGGCGTCATCACCGACCGCGCGGCGCTGCTGCTGCAGACTCCCGAGTCGCTCGCGAGCCGATTCCGGCTCGACGTGCGCGTCGATCACGAGGTCGTGGCGATCGATCGGGTCGCGCACACGGTGGAGGTTCGCAACGTGCGCACCGGCGCGCTCACCGTCGAGGGCTACGACCGGCTCATCCTCGCCGGCGGGGCCACCACATCCCCCGAGCGTGCGTCGTCCTCGATCCCGACCCACACTCTTCGCACCATCGACGACGTCGACCACATCACCCGCACCCTCGCGGCGACCGGCTCCGCGTCGGCCGTCGTGATCGGCGGCGGATTCATCGGGGTCGAGGCGGTCGAGAACCTGGTGCGGCGCGGCCTCGACGTGACCCTCGTTCAGCGCGGACCGCACGTGCTGCGCCCGCTCGACGTTGAGATGTCCTCCCTCGTCGAGGCGCAGCTGCGGGCGCACGGCGTCGACGTGCGCACGAACACCACCGTCGTCGCGGCCGAGAACGGCGTGGTCTCGCTCAGCGACGGGACCGTGGTCGCGGCCTCGATCATCATCGACGCGAGCGGGGTGCACCCCGACACGACCCTCGCCGCCTCCGCCGGCCTCGCCATCGGATCGAGCGGCGGAATCTGGGTGGATGCCGAGCAGCGCACGAGCGACCCGGCGATCTATGCGGTCGGCGACGGCGCCGAGAAGACGGACGCCGTGACGACGGATGCCGCATCCGACGGGATCCTCGTGACGATGGCCGGGCTGGCGAACCGCCACGGTCGGGCGGCCGCGGACAGCATCGCCGGAGTGCCGGAGCCGGCCGTGCCCGCGCTCGGCACGGCGATCGTCGGACTGTTCGAGACCACCGTCGCCATGGTCGGCTGGAGCGAGCGTCGCCTCGCCGCCGCGGGCCGCGCCCATCGCGCGATCCACACGCATCCCGACTCGCACGCCACCTATTACCCCGGCGCCGAGCGGATGCACATCAAGCTGCTCGTCGACCCGGCGAGCGACGCCATCCTCGGGGCGCAGATCGTGGGCGGGGCCGGCGTCGACAAGCGCATCGACGTGATCGCCACGGCGATGTCCGGAGGCATCACCGCCTCCGGTCTCAGCCGGCTCGAGCTTGCCTACGCGCCCCAGTTCGGTTCCGCGAAGGACCCGATCAACCAGCTCGGCTACGTCGCGGACAACCTCGCCTCCGGCGCGACCCGCAGCATCCAGTGGCACGAGCTCGACACCGAGCGAGAGGCGGGCGCGCGGCTCATCGACGTGCGCCGGCCGGACGAGTTCGCGGCGGGCCACATCCCGGGCGCCGTCAACCTGCCCCTCGACGAGCTTCGCGAACGTCTCGACGAACTGCCGGTCGCCCCGCTCATCGTGCACTGCCAGGTGGGCCAGCGCGGTCACACCGCCGCTCGCCTCCTCGGCCAGCACGGCTTCGACGTGCGCAACCTCGATGGTGGCTATGCCACCTGGCTCGCCGGGGTCTCCGCCTTCGCGGCCGTGCCGACCCTCGCCTGATTCCGCACCTCATCATTCAGAACCCCCACCATCCAGAAAGGACCAGCAATGAGCATCTTCGGCAGGTTGTTCGGCAAACCGTACGCGACCATCGACGGCTCGGCCGCCCGCGAGATCACCGAGTCCGGCGGGATCCTCGTCGACGTGCGCAGCCAGGGCGAGTGGAATGCCGGCCACGCGCCGGCGGCGAGACACATCCCCGTGGAGGCCATCGATCGCAAGTCGACCGAGCTGCCGGCCGGCGTTCCGATCGTGACGGTGTGCAAATCCGGCGCCCGCTCGGCGGCCGCGGCGCGCACCCTCGCCGCGAAGGGATTCGAGGTGTCTTCGGTGCGCGGCGGGATGACCGCGTGGCAACGGGCCGGCGGCCGCGTCGTGGCGAAGAACGGACGAGAGGGAACGGTCTGATGTCCAGCCCAGCACTCACTCCGGCCGACAGCGCGGCCGAGCAGAAGAAGATCCTCAACCGGCTGCGCCGCGCTCAGGGCCAGCTGGCCGGAGTCATCGCCGCCGTGGAGTCCGGCGGCAGCTGCAAGGACGTGGTCACTCAACTCGCCGCGGTCTCGAGCGCCCTCGACAAGGCGGGCTTCGCGATCGTGTCGAGCGCCATGCGCCAGTGCCTCACCGAGGACGGCGCCGAGAACTCGCTCACCGTGGACGAACTGGAGAAACTCTTTCTCACGCTGGCCTGACGGTGGCCGCGGCTAGGGTTTCGACCATGGCCAGAGTGATCTACAACACCGCGAGCACCCTCAACGGGTTCATCGCCGACGAGAAGAATTCTCTCGACTGGCTCTTCGAGGTGGAGAGTGCGGACGGCGGCGACCTGGAGTCCTTCATACACCGGATCGGGGTGTTGGTGGAGGGCTCGACCACCTACGAATGGGTTCTCCGGCAGGAGAGGCTGCTCGAAGAACCGCACAAGTGGGCGGGCTTCTACGGCGATCGGCCGACCTTCGTCTTCACCTCGCGAGACCTGCCGGTGCCGGATGGCGCAGACGTGCGGTTCGTGTGCGGGCCAGTCGCAGACGCCCTTCCGGCGATCATCGACGCCGCCGGCGAGCGCGACGTCTGGGTGGTGGGCGGCGGGGAACTCGCCGGCCAGTTTCTCGACGCCGGTGCCCTCGACGAGATCCAGGTGTCGATCGCGCCCGCGGCGGTCGACGGAGGCGCCCCGCTGCTCCCCCGGGCGGTCGGGGCCCGAACCCTGTCGCTCCGCCGCGTCGAACAACGCGGCCAGTTCGCGCACCTCAGCTACGACGTGCGCAAGGGGTAACTCCCGGCGCGGACTACGGCCGGGGGTCCTCGCCCGATGCGGCGGGCGGTGCCGGAGGAGCGCCGACGTGGGCGGCATCCTCGGCTGGCTGTGCCGGCGAGACCGGCTCGTCCCGCTCGACATCCGCCCGGGCGGCGGGCCCACGGCCGGGAAGATACGGGCCGTCGGGCGCCGGCACGTGTCGGCGCGCCTGCACCACGAGCACGATCACGCCCAGCACGGCCAGCAGCAGGGCGGCGATCACGTTCGCCTTGAGGCCCAGGTAGACGAACTCCGTGGGGTCGAGGCGCAGCGACTCGAACCAGGCCCGACCCACGCCGTACCAGATGAAGTACAGCGCGAGCGTCCTGCCGGAGTGCAGCCGCAGGCGACGCTCGAGGTAGATGATGAGGAAAGCGCCGATCGTGTTCCAGATCATCTCGTAGAGGAACAGCGGGTGGAAGAGCGTGCCGGCCGGCAGTCCGGGCGGGAAGGCGGCGTTGGTCGCCTCGATCTGCAGTCCCCAGGGCAGCGTGGTCGGCCCGCCGAAGAGCTCGTGGTTGAAGTAGTTGCCGAAGCGTCCGAAGGCCTGCGCGAACAGCAGGCCGGGCACGAGGGCGTCGGCGAAGGCCGTGAAGCGAAGGCCGCGGCGACGGCAGGCGATATAGGCGCCGATGCCGCCGAAGATGATGGCGCCGAAGATGGCGAGGCCGCCCTCCCACACGTAGAGCGTCTTGAGCAGGTTCGCGCCGGGAAAGAAGTAGTCGCCCGGGTGGGTGACCACGTGATAGAAACGGCCGCCCACGATTCCGAATGGCACGGCCCAGAGGGCCACGTCGAGCACCAGTCCGCTCTCGGCGCCCCGCCGAGAAAGCCGGCGCTGGGTGAGCCACACCGCGATGACGATGCCGGTGAGGATGCACAGGGCGTAGAAGTGGACGGTCAGCGGACCGACCTGGAACGAGCTGATCGGGGGGCTGGGGATGCTCGCGGGAAACACGGCCACTCTCTTTCGCGCACCACGGCGCCGTTGAACCTGACGTGACGGATCGAGGCGACACCCGCCCATCGCCCACCGGCGGCAAGTTTACCCGCGTACCGGGTGAACGTCGGCCGTGTGCCGCCGCGACCCATACGATCGAATCGTGACGCAGGCGACGAGCAGAACCGGGGCATCCTGGTTCGTGCGGCTCACGGTCGTCACGGTGCTCGTGGGCGTCGGCAGCGGGGTCGCCGGCATCGCCGTGACCCTCCTGCTGCGCGTGACCCAGCACCTGGCCTTCGGATACTCCGACGGCACCTTCCTCGAGGGGGTGCTCGGTGCGGAACCGTGGCGCCGTGTGGTCGCCCTCGCGGCGGCCGGCGTCATCGGCGGCGTCGGCTGGTGGGCGCTCCGGCGGTGGGGCCGAGCCGTCGTTCCCGTGGCCGACGTGGTGGACGGGGCGCGGATGCCGGGCCTCCCCGCGCTGATCCACGCCGCGCTGCAGATCGTGATCGTGGGGCTCGGCGCGTCGATCGGCCGCGAGCTGGCCCCGCGGGAACTCGGCGCCCTCTTCGGTTCCTGGCTGAGCGACCGGGCCGGGTTGAGCCCGCGCGATCGCCGAGTGCTCGTGGCGGCGGGGGCGGGGGCCGGCCTGGCCGCGGTGTACAACGTCCCGCTCGGCGGGGCGATCTTCACCCTCGAGGTGCTGCTGCTCGACCTCAGCATCGCCTCCGTGATCGTGGCGCTCGCCACGTCTGCCGTCGCGACCTTCGTCGCCAGAATCGTCGTGCCCAACGAGCCGCTCTACGCGTTGCCCCCGCTGCCGGTCACGCCGTCTCTGATCGTGTGGGCCTGCCTCGCCGGACCGGTGCTCGGACTCGCCGGAGCGGGCTTCGTGCGCGCCGTCGAGGTCGCTAGGGACCACCGGCCCACGGGATGGCGGCTCGTCGTGGTGATGCCGCTCGTCTTCACGGGCATCGGAGCCGTCGCCCTCGTCTTTCCGCAACTCCTCGGCAACGGCCGCGCGCTCGGCCAGGTGGCCTTCGACGTGGCGCTGCCCACCGCCACCATCGCGCTTCTTGCCGTGCTCAAGGCGGTCGTCACTCTCGCGACCATCGGCAGCGGCGCATCCGGAGGCAGCCTCACGCCGTCTCTCGCGATCGGCGCGGCCCTCGGCATGGTCGGCGGCGCCGTGTGGGGCCACGTCTGGCCGGGAACGCCCGTCGCGGCGTTCGTCCTGGTCGCGGCGGCGGCCTTTCTCGCGGCATCCCTGCGGGCGCCGATCACCGCGCTGGTGCTCGTGTTCGAGTTCACCAACCAGCAGCTGGGGATGCTCGTGCCCGCGATGATCGCCGTCGCCGGATCGATCGCGGTCGCGCGCCAGCTCGAACGCCGCCGAGTCACCGGCGTCGACTAGCCGCGAGACCGTGGCCGCGGCCATCGCACGGCCAGTTCACGGCCAGCTCGCGGCGGGAGTCGTGCGGCCTCACGGCGGGGAAATGTGCTCGCGGCGGGAGTCGTAACCCCCGCCACGAGCACGTTTCTCCCGCCGCGAGAGAATGGGCAGCCGAGCGGCCGGAGTCGTGACCCGCGGGACTTTGTCCCCGGGGCGGCACCGTGCAAGGGACGAGGATCGACTCACGAGACTGCGCGCGACCGCGCGAGAGCGCCCAACGGTCGGGCGCCGTCCAGACGAGAAGGGGAACCCGTGACCTCCGCGCCACTGTCCTACGAGGTCACCGGCTCCAGCACCGCGGGAGGCTCGGCCTCCATTCGCGCGGGCCTCCACGACATCCCGATCGACGCGCGCTGGCCGGCGGGAGAGCCGTCCGGCGACCCCGGACCGGCGGAACTGCTCGCGTCGGCCTTTGCCGCCTGCCTCATCAAGAACCTCGAGAGGGCGAGCTCCATGCTGCCCTTCCGTTACGACAGTGCCGAGGTCACCGTTCGCGCGCGGCGGCAGGATGCCCCGCCCCGGTTCGTCGGGATCGAGTACGAGCTGCGGATCGTGACCGGGGAGGAGCAGCGACGGGTCGACCTCGTGCACCGCAACCTCCGGCAGTTCGGCACCGTCTACAACACCCTCGCGGCCGTCTGCGAGGTGCACGGCACCGTCGTCGCGGTGCCGCCGGCACCGGCCCCCGGCGGCTGAGCCGCAGCACGACACGGCGCCTCGGAGGTTGGCGGCGGCCGCTCCGGATGACAAACTCGCCCCATGAGCGACCAGCAGCCGAGCCTCCCCTCCCTCGCCGCCCGCGAGCCGGTCGCCCAGGCCCACGCCGACGAGACTCAGCGCGGCACCAACCGCCTGGCCCCGGCCTCGCTCTACCTCGGCATCGCCGGCGCGGCGCTCTCGCTCATCCCGGTCGCCGGCCCGTTCCTCTGCTGGCTGCCGGCGCTTCTCGCTATCGTCTTCGGGTTCCTCTCGCTGCGCACCGCGAGAGGCCTGAACGGACTGCGGCACACCGAGGCCCTGTGGGGCACGCTCCTCGGATTCGCGCCCATCCCGATCACGGTGCTGTGGCTCGCGTTCGGCGTCGCACTCGGGGGGATCACGGATCATCCGATCGCTCACTGACCGGTCCGCGGCAATCGTCGAGCCTACGATGGAGCGGTGAGCCCCCTCTCCCGTCGTCGCTTCCTCGCCGCGGGTGCGGCGGGAGCCGCCGGCCTCCTCGCCACCGGCTGTGCGCCGGAGCCCGCGCCCACCCCGACCGCGACTCCGGTCGGTCCGCCAGACTGGTCGGCGCTCGCGGCGGGGCTCGGCGGATCGCTCGCCCGCCCGGGGGATGCCGACTACGACTCGGTGCGGGTGACCGAGAATCCCCGCTGGGACGACGCGCGGCCCCTCGCCGTGCTCACCGCGAGCGACGCGCGGGATGTCGCGGCGGGCCTCGCCTTCGCCACGAAGTACGGGCTGCCGATCGCCCTCCGCTCCGGCGGGCACAGCTACCCGGGATACTCCGCCGGTGGCGCGGCGGGCAGCGGCGTGAAGCCGTCCCTGGTGATCGACAGCCGCGGGATGACGGCGGTGACCCTCGCGGCCGACAACACGGTGCGGATCGGGGCCGGCGCCTCGCTCGCCCAGGTCTATGACGGGATCGGCTCGCACGGCCGGGCCATCGCCGGCGGCTCCTGCGCCACCGTCGGCATCGCCGGACTCACCCTCGGCGGAGGCGTCGGCGTGCTCGTTCGGGCCTACGGGCTCACCTGCGACTCGCTCACCAAGGTGGAGATCGTGACGGCCGACGCCCGCGTGCTCACAGCGAGCGCCACCACCAACGCCGACCTCTTCTGGGCCTGCCGCGGCGGGGGCGGCGGGCATCTCGGCGTCGTCACCGCCCTGACCTTCGCCACCAAGCCGGCGCCCGAGGTGACGATGTTCTCACTCAGCTGGGCCTTCTCCTCCGCGGCCGCCGTGATCACGGCCTGGCAGGCCTGGGCGCCCACGGCCGACCCCCGTCTGTGGTCGACGCTGAAGCTGCTCAACGGGCCGGCCTACACGACCGGGCCCGGCGTCTTCGTCTCCGGCACCTGGCTGGGCGACCCGGCGGCCCTCGACTCCCTGCTCGCCCCGTTCATCGCGTCGGCCGGCGCCCCGCGCAAACGGGGCGTCTCGCAGCACAGCTACCGGGACGCGATGGCCAGCTACGCCGGCTGCGCCACCATTCCGGTCGCGGCCTGCCAGACGGGCGCCGGCGGCAGGCTCACCCGGGAGTCCTTGTCGGCCACCTCCCACGTGGCGTACCGGGCACTCGATGCCGCCGGAATCCGGGCCATCACCGATCACGTCTCGGCCGCGAAGGGCCTCGCCGGGCTGAAGGAGGGCGGCATCTCCATCGATGCCCTCGGCGGAGCGGTCGGGGACCTCGCGCCGGACGCCACGGCCTTCCCGCACCGCGCCGCGCTCGCCACCGTGCAGTACACCGCCACCTTCGCGAACGGCGGCGACCCGGCCCCGTTCGACGCCTACGTGCGCAGATTTCGTGCCTCGCTCACCGGCTCGTGGGGCGACGGCGCCTACGTCAACTACGCGGATGCGACCCTCACCGACCCGGCGAAGTCCTACTTCGCCGCCAACGCGGGCCGCCTCGCCGCCATCCGGGCCAAGCATGACCCGAGGGGCCTCTTCACCCAGCCCCAGGCCTACTGACGACCCACGCCTCGCGGGCCTGCCGCGCGACTAGGATTCAGCGATGGAGCTCACCCCCACCGAGTCACGCGTGCTCGACAGCCTCGACGAACAGACCATGGTCGACACCCTGGTGGCGCTCATCCGGGTGCCGAGCGTCACGGGCACCGATGCGGAGTCCGAGCTGCAACACGCCCAGGCGACACTTCTCGAACAGAGCGGCCTCGATGTCGACGCCTGGAAGTTCGACATGGACGAGCTGCGCGCCGACCCGGGCTTCCCCGGGGAGGAGACCGGGCGCACCGAGGGCTACGGGGTGGTCGGAACCACGGGCCACGGCACGCCCGCGCTGGTGCTGCAGGGCCACATCGACGTGGTGCCCACCGGCGATCGCGACCAGTGGCACGATGGCGACCCGTTCAGTGGCGCGATCCGGGGCCGGGTGCTCCACGGCAGGGGCGCGTGCGACATGAAGGCGGGCGTCGCGGCCAACCTCGCCGTGCTTCGCGCGATCCTCGTCTCGGGCGTCACCCTCGAGCGTCCGCTCGCCATCCATTCCGTGATCAGCGAGGAGGATGGCGGCCTCGGCGCGTTCGGCACGATGAAACGCGGGCACCGCGGCGACGCCGCCGTGCTCACCGAACCGACGAGCAATCGCATCGTCACGGCCTGCGCGGGCGCGCTCACCTTCGCCCTCTCGGTTCCCGGTCGGGCGGCGCACGGCAGCACGAGACTCCAGGGCATGAGCGCCTTCGACGCCTTCCTCCCGGTGAACGCCGCCCTCTTCGCTCTCGAGGCCGAGCGCAACGCGAGGCCGGACCCGCGCTTCCGCACGACGACGCTGCCGTATCCGATCTCCATCGGGCGGGTGCGATCCGGGGACTGGGCGAGCAGCGTGCCCGATCTCTTGGTGGCGGAGGGTCGGATGGGCGTGCAACTGGGCGAGGACCCGGCGGCCGCCCGCGCCGCCCTCGAGCGGGCGGTCGAAGACGCCTGCGCGGCCGACCCGTGGCTGCGCGATCATCCGGTCGTGGTCGGCTGGCCCGGCGGGCAGTTCGCGAGTGGACACATCGCCGACGATCACTCCTTCATCGACGAGGTCTCGAACGCCATCACGACCCTCTCGGGGCGCACGGCTCCGGAGAGAACCGCGGCGCCGTACGGCAGCGACCTGCGGCTGTACTCGGGGGTCGGGGGAATCCCCACCCTGCACTTCGGCCCGGGCGACGTCAATTTCGCGCACGCTCCGCGCGAGCAGGTGGACCTCGACGAGCTGGTCGCCGTCGCTCGCGCCCTCACCCTCCTCGCCGTTCGCCGCTGCGGTGCGCACCTGTAGGGAGCTCGAGGCCGCCGGCTGCCGCTGAGCTTCTGCAATAGCCTGAGGTGAGGGAGGCAAACGCCCGGGTGAGGAAGGCAGCGATGGCCGATCGGCTGCGGGTGGTGATCGCCCCCGACTCGTTCAAGGGCTCTCTGGGCGCACTCGAGGTGGCCTCGGCGATCGCCGAGGGCTGGCTGTCTGTGCGCCCGGCCGATGCGATCTCGCTCATTCCCCAGGCCGACGGCGGAGAGGGCACCCTCGACGCGATCGAGGCGGCGGTGCCCGGCGCGCGTCGCCGTGACGTCGGCCCGGTGACCGGGCCGGATGGGCGCGCGACCCCCGGCGTCTGGCTCGAACTCCCCGGGGGGATCGCCGTCGTCGAACTCGCCCAGGCGTCCGGCTTGCCGCTCATGGCCGAACCGGACCCGCTCGGTGCCACGACGGTGGGACTCGGCGAGGTGATCCGCGCGGCTCTCGCGGCCGGGGCATCCCGGCTCGTGATCGGGCTCGGCGGGTCCGCCTCCACGGATGGGGCGGCCGGAGCCTTGGCCGCCCTAGGCCTGAGCGGGGATGCGCCGCTCGGTGCCGGCGGCGGCGGGCTCGCCGCCCTCCGGTCCCTCGACCGCTCGGCGCTCCTCGCTCCGCCCCCCGGCGGCGTCACCCTGCTCACCGATGTCGCCGCCCCCCTGCTCGGTCCCACCGGTGCCGCCGCGGTGTTCGGCCCGCAGAAAGGCGCCTCCCCGGCGCAGGTCGAGTTGCTCGACGGCGCCCTCGCCCGGTTCGCCGGCCTGCTCGGCGGCGACCCTTCCCTCCCGGGAACGGGGGCGGCCGGGGGCGCCGCCTACGGATTCACGGCCGCCTGGGGCGCCGCGATCGAGCCGGGAGGCGACTACCTGACGGCCCTCACCGGTGTGCCGCAGGCGATCGCGGAGGCCGACCTGCTCGTCACCGGCGAGGGGCGGTTCGACGCGACATCCAGCACCGGAAAGATCGTCGGCACGCTCATCGGCCTCGCCGGCGACCGTGGAGTGCCGGTCGCCGTGATCGCGGGGCAACTTGCAGTGCCGCCGCTGGCCGCCGACGGCAGCGCGCTCTGGGCCGCCGGGCTCGCAGACCTCGCCGGCTCGGCCGAGGCGGCGATGGCCGATCCCGTGCGCTGGCTGCGCGAGGCCGGTGCGGCAGCGGCATCCGCGCGCGGGGTCGCCGACACGCCGTAGCCGCCCGCCGCGGTGCTTCCGGCGGTGCTACTTCCGGCGGTGCTACTTGCGGCGGTGCTATTTCCGGCGGTGCGTCGCACGTCCGCCCCTGCCCCTCGCGGCGGGAGACATCGCCGCCCTCGGCGGGGATACGGGCTCGCGGAGGGAGTCATGGCTCCCGCCGCGAGGGAGTATCCCCCGCCGCGACGGTGGAGGGAGTCACTACTCCCGCCGCGAGCACCGAGCGAGTCCGCGGAGACCGGTCAGCGCGCGGTCTCGACCGTGCCGGCCAGTGTCGCCGCCGCGCCCGTCACGGCGACGAGGGCGATCGTCGCGTTCTCGAGCGACGGCAGTGCGGCACCGACCGGGGGCGGGGACTTCGGGTCGAAGTCGACCGGGGAGCCGCCCGCGAGCGTGCCGCTGAGCGACCGGCAGTAGATCGTCACTGGCCCGCCCAGGATGAGCGTCGTGGCGGAGGCTGCCACCATGCGGGTGGCGGGATCCGTCGAGTCGAGGGCGAACCCGCCGATCGACACGCTGTCCGCCGTGATCTTGAGCACCGTCGTGCTGCCACCCCCGGCGAGAGCGACCGTCACGGTGCCGGCGTAGCGCCCGCCGGACAGGGCGACGGACGTGCCGCGAAGCCGGGCGGTCGATGACGCCGAGAGGGGCGCGTCCGGGTCGCGCGGCGCGTCTGGCGCCGGCGCTGCACTCGCCGCGGCGCGCGGGGTGACCGGCCGGGGGACGACGGGCGCGGGAGGCGAAACGGGCGTGGACGGCGCCGACGGTGACGGTGACGGAGCCGACGGTGACGGCACCGGTGACGGAGGCCCTGGCGACGTCACCGGCGACGGAGCCGCGGACGGTGTGGCGTCCGTCGGCACCGCCGTCTGGTCCGGGTTCGCGACGGCGGTGTCCGCGAACGACGGGACGGCGAGTGTCGTCGCGGAGGCGCCCGCCAGAAGCATCACCGCAACGACCGCGAGCGTGCCGCCCCGCCGCCAGGAGCCCGTCACGCGCGCGGTGTCCGCTGGGCCGCCGGGAACACCGGAGCCGCCAGAACCTTCAGACCCGCCAGAACTGACAGTGACGCTAGCCGCGCCGGACGCCGCCGGCGCCGGGGAGAAAGGGGGCGGCTCCGAGGCGGGCTCGGTGGCGCTGTCGGCCTCGAGGTCCGCTCCCTCGTCGCCCGTCGGCTCGTCCGATTGCTTGGCGGGCGCTCGCGGCGGCGCCCAGGAGACGCACATGATCCCGCCGACGACGCCGAGCAGGGTGCCGATGAGGAAGCCGCCGAGATTCACGCCGACCACGCCGTAGATCGCTATCGCGAGCGACATCACGCCGTAGAAGATGCGGTGCGCCGGCATCGCGACGATGAGCACCCCGAGCGTCACGAGGGCAAAGGGCAGGATCATCGCCTGCATCCCCTCGATGCCGACCTGGATGTGGATGCTGCCGAAGTCGAGCTGCCCGGAGAAGAACATCTCCAGCCCGGCGAGCACGATCAGGATGCCGCCGATCAGCGGCCGGCTGCGGTACCACCGGCCGAACCGGGTGCCCGCGGCCGACGCGTCCCGGGGTCTGGCGGTCTGGCTCTTTGCGCGACGATCTGTGCTCACCGATGGGCTCTTTCGCTGTGAGGAATGTGGAGACGGTGGAGACGGTGGAGAAGGTGGATGCAACCGAGGGAGGGGAAACCGGGACGCCTGCCCGCCACGAGGGCAGGGCGAGCGCCCCGGTGTCCGAACGCGAGACCGGGACGGGCTAGAAGCAGGTAGTCCCGGCGGTGAGCTGCATGTGCATGCCGGTGAGGGCGAAGGTGCCCGCCTGGGTGCTCCACGCCGTCTGCTTGAGGCTCGTGATGGTGAGGCTGTCGGCATCCTGGGCGAAGTCGCCCGCAGTGCCCTTGGCCGCGGTCTTGACGGCGGAGGCGTCGACCCCGATCCGGATGTTCTTGAAGGTCGCGTCACCCTGCAGGTCGGTCATGCCGATCTGGAGGTCGGTCGCCACAGCGGGGTTTCCGCCGCCGCCCGCGCTGATCAGCAGGCCGAGCTTGCCGAGCGGCGTCTGCTGCACGACCGACTGACAGAGGTCGGACAGCTTGGCCGACCCGATGTTCGCGATCGCGACCGGGTGCGGCACGCCCTTCGCATCCAGCGCGACGCCCGAGTACTGCGAGAAGCCGGTGCCGTCGAGCTTCGATGCCCCGATCTGGAACTGGCCGCCCGAGACCGCGAACGCGACGGGCACCGCGCCGTTGGCGACTCCGGCTCCCAGGAGACTCGCGACGATCGCGACGGGGACGGCGACGATGGCGATTCGTCCCGCGCGGAATTGGGTGAGTTTTCTGAACTTCATGGATCCTCCTTGATACATGCCGGGTGTACAGATGGGCGGCAGTGCCGCCCAGAGCAGACCCTAGGGATGCTGCTGTCAAGTTGTCAATAAGCAATTGACGCGTTGTCAATAACCCACTGCTGGAGGGTCCTTTTGGGCCGCCTCCGTTGTCGCAATGCAACTGAGGAACGGTCAGCAGTGCCGCGCTACTCCCCCGAGTGCGCGTCGAGGAAGGCGTAGAGCTCGGTGTCGTCGACCCCCGGGAAGGTTCCGGAGGGAAGCGGCGCGAGGATGTGCGCGTGCAGCTTGGCGCTCGGCCAGGCCTTGTGCACCCAGCGCTTCGACGCGTCGCCGGCGGGGCGTCGGCAGCAGTTCTCGTCCGGGCAGGTCGACGTGGCCCGATTGGTCGTCTCGCGCCCCCGGAACCACTTGGAGTCGGCGAACGGCACGCCGAAGGTGATCGAGAACTCCTCGCTCGACGCCGTGCCGGTCTGGGTGGAACACCAGTAGGTGCCGGTGGGAGTGTCCGTGTACTGGTAGAACTCGGTGGTACGGCTCGCTCGGCCGAAGGCGGTGCGTGCGCTCCAGTGCCGGCAGACGAGCTGGCCCTCGGTCGAGCCGGTGACATCGGTGGGCAGCTGCAGCCCGTCGTTCTCGTAGCCCTTGTACAGCGCGCCGTCCTCGCCGACCCGCAGGAAGTGCACCGGCATCCCCAGGTGAGAGGTCGCCAGGTTGGTGAATCGCAGCGCGGCCGCCTCATGGGTCACCCCGAACGCGTCTCTGAAGTCCTCCACGGCGAGGTTTCGCTCGGCCTTGGCCGCGGAGAGGAATTCGACCGACTGGGTGAGCGGCATCAGGCAGGCCGCAGCGAAGTAGTTGATCTCGAGCCGCTGGCGAAGGAACTCCGCGTAGCTCGACGGCTCCTGGTGGTCGAGCAGCCGGTGCGCGAGCGCCTGCAACGCCATCGACCGCAGGCCGTGGCCGCCGGGGATCGACGCCGGCGGCAGGTAGATCCGGCCGTTCTCGAGGTCGGTCACCGAGCGCGTGGAGTGCGGGAGGTCGTTGACGAAGATGAGTTCGAACCCGAGCTTCTTCGCCATCAGGCTGACCGTGCGATGGGTGAGCGCGCCGTTGACGTGGCCGACACCGCGCACGCTCTCTTCGGCGAGCTCCTCGATCTCCGGCATGTAGTTGTCCTGGGTGCGCATGGACTGGCGCAACTCGGTGTTGGCCCGCCTCGCCTCCTCGGGGGTCGCGATGGCCTCGCGGGCCCGCCGCGCCAGCTCGCGGTGCAGTCCGACGAGCGAGGCGAGAGTGTCGTCGGGCATCGTGCGGGAGGGGCGGATGGCCGGGAGCCCCAGGCCCTGGTAGACGGCCGACTTCTGCATCCGGTCGAGCTCGATCTCGAGGGCGGCCCGCGGCGTGGGCGGCTGTTCGCTGAGCAGGTCGGAGACCGGCACCCCCACCGTTCCGGCGATCCCCTGCAGCAGCGAGAGCCTCGGCTCGCGCCGCCCGTTCTCCATCAGCGAGAGCTGGCTGCCCGCAATTCCGACGGCGCTGCCCAGCTGGTCGAGAGTCAGACCCGCCTCGTTTCGAAAGTGACGGATGCGTTGGCCCAGCGTTGCGAGATCGGTCATGGAATTGATATTAGTGAAAGAAGCGCCATTCTTTAAGCCTACTTTTCTCGAATGATGCCGAAAATGTGGCGCAGGCTTGCATCACGACAGGATTTTCTCCCCCCTCGAGGACGGTTCGCAATGACACTCACCCCCACCCGCCACGGTTCGGCCCTCGCGCAGAACCTCACGCCCGCCACGTCGCCCGCAGCCTCCACCCCTCCGGCCATCGCCGACCCCCGCGTCGTCGCGTGGGTCGAGTCGATCGCCGCCGTCACCAGGCCGGACGCCATCCAGTGGTGCGACGGCTCGGCGGCCGAGTACGACCGGCTCACCAGGATCATGGTCGACGCCGGCACCATCCTGCGCCTGAATCCGGAACACCGCCCGTACAGCTTCCTCGCCAGGAGCGACCCGAGCGACGTCGCCCGGGTCGAGGCCCGCACCTTCATCTGCTCGGAGGACGAGGACGACGCCGGCCCCACCAACAACTGGCGTTCGCCGGCCGAGATGCGCCCGGTGCTGGCCAAGCTCTTCGACGGCAGCATGCGCGGACGCACGATGTACATCATCCCGTTCTCGATGGGCCCGCTCGGCAGCCCGCTCGCCAAGCTCGGCGTGCAGGTGACCGACTCGCCGTACGTCGTCGCGAGCATGGGCATCATGACCCGCATGGGAACGGATGCGCTCCGGCTCATCACCGCGGACACCGAGTGGGTTCCCGCCGTGCACAGCGTCGGCGCCCCCCTGCTCGACGGGGCGGCGGATGTGCCGTGGCCGTGCAACGAGACCAAGTACATCTCGCACTTCCCGGAGACCCGCGAGATCTGGTCCTTCGGTTCGGCGTACGGCGGAAACGCCCTGCTCGCCAAGAAGTCCTTCGCGCTGCGCATCGCCTCGGTGATCGCGAAGGACGAGGGCTGGCTCGCCGAGCACATGCTGATCCTCAAGGTGACCAACCCGCGCGGCAAGGTCTTCCACATCGCCGCCGCGTTCCCCTCGGCCTGCGGCAAGACCAACCTCGCGATGCTCACCCCGTCGATCCCCGGCTGGACAGTGGAGACCATCGGCGATGACATCGCCTGGCTCAAGCCCGGCCCCGACGGGCGCCTTCGCGCGATCAATCCGGAGGCGGGCTTCTTCGGCGTCGCCCCCGGAACCGGTGTGAAGACCAACGCCACGGCGATCGACACGCTCTGGGGCAACACCATATTCACGAACGTCGCCCTCCGCGACGACGGCGACGTGTGGTGGGAGGGGCTCACGGAGAAGACCCCCGACCACCTCATCGACTGGCAGGGCAACCACTGGACCCCCGGGTCAGGCACCCTCGCCGCCCATCCCAACTCTCGCTTCACCGTCGCCGCCGCGCAGTGCCCGTCGATCTCGGCGGACTGGAACGACCCCAACGGAGTGGTGATCGACGCGATCATCTTCGGCGGGCGCCGCGCCACGAACGTGCCGCTCGTGGTGGAGGCGCGCGACTGGGAGCACGGCGTCTACGTGGGCGCGACCGTGTCGTCTGAGCGCACGGCGGCGGCCGAGGGAACCGTGGGCGAGCTTCGCCGCGACCCGTTCGCCATGATGCCGTTCTGCGGCTACAACATGGCCGACTACTGGTCGCACTGGCTCGAGATGGGCGCGAAGCTGCGCTCGAGCGGCACCGCGCCGCGCATCTTCCAGGTCAACTGGTTCCGCAAGGACGACGAGGGCGGATTCCTCTGGCCGGGCTTCGCCGAGAACTCCCGCGTGCTCGCCTGGATCCTGGACCGCGTGGACGGCCGGGCGGCCGGGGCGGACACCCCCCTGGGCTGGAAGCCCGTCGCCGACGGCATCCACACCGAGGGCCTGGACATCACCGCCGCACAGTGGGAGCAGCTGTTCGAGGTCGACCCGGAGGCCTGGCTCGACGAGCTCGTCTCGACCGAGGAGTTCTTCGCCGGCTTCGGCGACCGACTGCCGGAGGCGCTCACCACGCAACTTGCCGACATCCGCCGCCGTCTGAAGCTGTCCAGGGAGAACTGAAACCCCGCTCGACAGTGCCCGTCCGTCGTCGGTCCCGCTCGATCCGGGACCGCGGCGGGCGGGCATCGCTGCGCGTGGGCGCGGCACGAGGGGAACCGGACACAACGTTTTGCGCGCGCCGTGCGTCTTAGGGGGTAGAGAGTAGAACCGACGCACGCAAGGGGACACGAGTGGCGACGCAGCAGGCAGCACACGGCGACGACTGGCGTGACGTCGTCACGACCCTCGTCGCCGAGCGCGGCGACGCCCTCACGCGCTATGCACACCTGATCTGCGGGAGCCCGGATGACGCGGCCGACCTGGTGCAGGAGGCCCTGGTCAAGACCTTCGGCCGGCTCCGCAACGGCTTCACCGTCACGAGCGCCGAGGCCTACGTGCGGCGCGCGATCCTCAACACGTATCTGGATGGGGGACGCCGCACCACTCGCTGGCGAAAGATCGCCCACCTCACGGCGGTTGCGGAGTCCGACGACTCCGCCGTGCCCGCCGCCGAGAGCCGTCTCGACCTGCACGGCGAACTCGGCAAGCTGAGCCCGCGAGAACGCGCCTGCCTCGTGCTGCGCTACTACGAAGACCTCAAGGTCGACGACATCGCCGAGTGGCTCGCCATCAGTCCTGGCACGGTGAAGCGCTACCTGAGCGACGGCCTCGCCAAGATGGCGGTCGCCCTCGCCGAAGAACCGGCCGCGGCGGAATCGCCCGAAATCAACCAGCCCACCACCGACGTTCAGGGAGCCACTCATGTCCACAGAATCTGATCTGAAGAGCCTGTTCGCCTCGGCCGCCGGCACTCCGAGCCGCGGCATCGACACGGCGACCGTGATCCGCCGCAGCTCCCGTCGCCGGCTGGGCCAGCAGTTCGCGGTGGGGAGCGCGACCACCCTCGCGGTCGCGGGCATCGGAGTCGCGAGCGTCGCCGGGCTGCGGGCCGCCTTCCAGCCCCCGTCGACAATGAGCGCCGGATCGAGTGCCTCCGACTCCGGGGCCGCAGCGCCGGAGATCGCCCAGGGCGACCAGGGCATCCAGGGCGCGCAGGGCATCAAACGGGCCCCGGCCGAGAAGCTCAACCTCTGCGGCGCAGAACTCGCCCAGGTGGCCCCCAACGCGGCCGGCCTGGTGCTCACCGCCGACTTCCCCGACGCCTCGGCTTCGGCGGAGAGCGTGCCGGGCACGGTCACCCTCACCAACACGGGGTCGACACACGTGCGCGGCACGACGGCGGCCTCGCCCGCCATCACCCTCTCCAGGGACGGCATCACCCTCTGGCACAGCAACGGACCCATGATCGCGATGGCCGCGGTCGTCGACCTCGAACCGGGGGCGTCGATGACCTATCGCGCCACCCTGGCGCCGGTGACCTGCGGGGCCGAAGACGACTCGGCCGAGAGCTTTCGCACCGACCTGCCGCACGTCGCCCCCGGCGTGTACCAGGTCTCGGCCGCGATCGATCTGGTGAGCGAGGGCGACACCGTGACGAACGATCTCGTGACCGGCCCGCTCGGTTCCGTCACACTCAACTGAATTAACCTCTTTAACCCCATCGCCACATCGGGTGTCGGTAGAATCCTAAAACTCACCCGTGCTGCAAAGGGGCTGATCATCCGACTCTCGTTGCGCAACCGACTCTTCGCCGCCCTGGCGGCGGTGGCCATGGCGCTCGGAATCGGCCTGGTCGCACCCTCTTCCGCCATCGCCACTCCCCCGGTCGACCTCGCCGGCGGGTACGTGGTCGACCAGGTCGGGGCCCTCGGCGGCCGGGAGGCCGAGGTCAACTCGGCGATCGACAAGCTCTACGCCGACACCAAGACGCAGCTCTTCGTGGTCTACGTCGACAGCTTCACCGGGGTGAGCGATCCGCAGGCGTGGGCGGCCGCCACCGCCAAGAAGAACGGGCTCGGCAACAACAACATCCTCATGGCTGTCGCCGTGAGCGACCGCGTCTACAACATCTTCTACGACGGTTCCGTGCCGCTCAGCGCGCAACAGACGGACTCCATCGAGACCAACGAGATCGTGCCGAAGCTCAAGGCCGAGGACTGGGCCGGTGCCGCGATCGCCGCCGCCAACGGTTTCGACTCCGCGATCGCCGGCGGATCGGGCGCCGGGTCTGGGGGCACCGGCTCGAACGGGACCGGATCTGGCGGCACCGGGAGCGCCATCGCCGGCGGTGCCATCCAGGCCGCCCTCATCACGATCGGCGTCATCATCGTGCTGCTGTTCCTGGCTCTCGGCCTCGTCCTGTTCATCCGGTCGCGCCGCAAGAGGGCGGGGCAACTCGCGGCCGCTCGCACGGCCCAGCTCTCCCTCGAGCAGCTGGACGCGAAGGCGAGCAGCCTGCTCGTGCAGCTCGACGACTCGCTCAAGTCGAGCGAGCAGGAGCTCGGCTTCGCGATCGCCCAGTTCGGCAACGAGGTCACCACCCCGTTCAGCGCCACTCTCGCCGAGGCGCAGGCCGAGGTGAAGGAGGCCTTCGCGATCAAGCAGAAGCTCGACGACGCCGTGCCGGAGACCCCGGAGGAGAAGCGGGCGATGACCACACGGATCATCGAACTGTGCGAGACCGCCGACCGCGAACTCGACGAACAGGCCGACGCCTTCGACGACCTGCGCGAGCTGGAGAAGTCGGCGCCCCAGGACCTGGAGAAGATGGTGACGGATGCCGCGGCATCCACCACCCGCCTCGCCGCCTCGAGGGAGAAGCTCGCCGCCCTCGCGTCGTCATACTCGGCGAAGGCGCTCGCGACCGTCTCCACCAACCCGGAGCAGGCCGACAAGCTCCTCGCCTTCGTGGACACGACGGGGGCGACGGCGCGGGACGCGATAGCGAAGAACGATCTGAGCACGGCGGCCGTCAACGTGCGGGCCGGGCAGGCGAGCCTCGGCCAGACCGCCCAGCTCCTCGACGCGATCGACTCCCTGGCGCTGGGGCTCGCCGACGCGAAGTCGACGCTCGACGCGGCGATCACGGACACCCGCCAGGACCTCGCGACGGCGAAGGCGCTGCCGGCGGCGGCATCCGACGAGCTGGCCCCGTCGATCGCGGCCGCCGAGACCGCCCTCGCTGCGGCGACCGAGGCCGGCAACGCGGGCGACCCGATCTCGAGCCTCGGCACGCTGGGCACCGCGAACGCGCAACTCGACCGGGTGCTCGACGCGGTGCGCGACGAGCAGGACAAGGTGCGCACGGCCGCGGCGCAACTGCCCTCGGCGATCAGCACGGCGTCGAGCCAGATCTCGGCCGCCAACGACTTCATCACCACCCGTCGGGGCGGCGTCGGCAGCACGGCACGCACGCGGGTCTCGGAGGCCACGCGGCACCTCGAGGTCGCTGTCTCGCTCTCGTCCAGCGACCCGGTGCAGGCGCTCACCGAGGCGACCGCCGCCATCCGGCTCTCGAGGGAGGCCCTCTCGGCGGCCCAGGACGACGTCGACTCGTTCCAGGGACCCGGTGCGGGCGGCGGCGGGTCGGGCCTCAACGGAATCGGGGGCGCCATCCTCGGCGGCATCATCGGCGGGCTGCTGAGCGGCGGCGGGCGCGGTGGAGGATTCGGCGGCGGCGGGTTCGGTGGATTCGGAGGCGGCGGATTCGGCGGCGGGTTCGGCGGCTCCGGCGGAGGCCGGTCGAGCGGTGGCGGGTTCGGAGGCGGCGGGCGCTCCAGCGGCGGCAGGTTCTAGGGGCCGGCAACGATTCACAACGGGCAAACGATTCACAACGGAAGGAAGAGAAAATGGTAAAGCAGTCAATCTTCGGCAGGATCGCCCAGCTCGCGAAGGCGAACATCAACGCCCTGATCGATTCGGCGGAAGACCCCGGCCTCATGCTCGACCAGATGGTGCGGGACTACACCAACAGCATCGCCGAGGCGGAGGGCGCCGTGGCCCAGACGATCGGCAACCTCCGGCTGCTCGAGCAGGACCACGCGGAAGACGTGCGCAACGCCGGGGACTGGGGAAACAAGGCCCTCGCGGCGAGCCGCAAGGCCGACGAGCTTCGCGCCGCCGGCAACACGGGGGACGCCGACAAGTTCGACAACCTCGCCAAGGTGGCCCTCGGCCGGCAGCTCTCCGCGGAGAAGGAGGCACGGGACGCAGAGCCGACGATCGCGTCCCAGACCGCGGTGGTCGACCAGCTCAAGAAGGGCCTCGACGCGATGCGCGGCAAGCTGAGCCAGCTGTCGTCCAAGCGCGACGAACTCATCGCGCGGTCGAAGACGGCCGATGCCCAGCGCCAGGTGCAGGATGCCGTGAAGTCGATCGACCTGCTCGACCCGACCAGCGAGATCAGCCGGTTCGAAGACAAGATCCGCCGCCAGGAGGCCGTGGTGATGGGCCAGCAGGAGCTCGCCGCATCCAGTCTCGACGCGCAGTTCGAACAGCTCGACGCCTCAGACAACGAGGTCGAGCTCGACGCCCGACTCGCCGCCCTCAAGGCGGGCTCGCCGCCGCCGTCGGCGATCACCTCCGGAGCGTGACCGGGCGGGGGTCGACTCTCGATCGAGAGATTCGACCCCTCCGCCGGGAACAAATTGCTCTCGCGGTCCGTTTGAGTCGCCATGACAACTATCGGATTCATCGGTGCAGGAAACATTGGCGGCCAGCTCGCGCGCAAGGCGATCGAGAACGGCTATGACGTGGTCATCAGCAACTCACGCGGACCGGAGACCCTGTCCGCACTCATCGAGGAGCTCGGGCCGAAGGCTCGCGCGGCCACCCCGGTCGAGGCGGCGGAGGCCGGCGACTTCGTGGTCGTGACCGTGCCGTTCAAGAACTACGCGGACGTGCCGGTGGAGCCCCTCGCCGGCAAGATCGTGATCGACACCAACAACTACTACTTCGAGCGTGACGGCCACTATGCGGCGCTCGACAACGGCACGGCGACGGTCTCCGGACTGCTCCAGGAGCACCTGCCGAAGTCGCGGGTGGTCAAGGGCTTCAACCACATCGTCTCGGCCGACATCACGGCGGACTCGCACCCGGCCGGCTCGCCGAATCGCCGCGCCCTGGGCATCTCGTCCGATTTCGAGGATGCCGCCGAGCTGCTCACGAGGCTCTACGACGAGTTCGGTTTCGACGCGGTGAACGCTGGTCCTCTCTCCGAGAGCTGGCGCTTCGAGCGTGACCGCCCCGCCTACGTGGTTCGCCAGAACGCGGCGGAGCTCGTGGCGAACCTCGCGATCGCGCCGCGCACGGTCTAACGGTCACTCGCAATCCCGCGGTGGCAGCCATACTGGACGTGTGGCTGCCACTTTTCTCGTCGTCCCCCAATGGCAAGGCTCCGGCTCATCGCGCGCGATGCGACTCGTGGATGGGGCGGAGGCGATCCGCGGGGACCTGCCCACCACATCCACGGTCCTGATCGACGTGCCGCTCGGCGCGGGCAACGACGAGGGCACCCAGGTGAGTCGCCTGAGCTCGCTGCAGGCGGTGCGGGATGCCCAGCTCATCGCCCTCGGCTCCATCAGCGGCCTCGCCGTGACCATCGGTGGCGACTGCGGGGTCGAGCTCGCCTCGATCCAGCACGCTGCCGCCGTGAACGACGGCATGGCGGTGGTCTGGCTCGACGCCCACCCCGACCTGCACACGGCGGAGTCCTCGCCCAGCCACGCCTTCCACGGCATGGTGTTGCGCACTCTTCTCGGCGAGGGTGACCCCTCGCTCACCCCGACGACGCCGCTCGAGGTCGGCCGGCTGATCCTCGCCGGAACGCGAGCCCTCGACGATGCGGAGGCCGCCTTCGTCGATTCGGCCGGAGTGCGCCTGATCGCGCCGGAACAGCTCACCGCGAAGTCGATCGGGGACGCGCTCGCCGCCTCGGGGGCCACCTCGGTCTACCTTCACGTGGACCTCGACGTGCTCGACCCGGCGGAGTTCGCCGGCCTCGGCTTCCCAGAGCCGTTCGGGGTCACCCTCCAGTCGTTGCTCGAGATCATCGCGGCGGTGAAGGCGGCGCTGCCGCTGGCCGGCGCCGGCATCACCGAGTTCGCCCCGCGGAACGCGACGGCCGCCGGGGACGACCTGGGCAGCATCCTGCGGATCATCGGGGCCGTCAGCAGCCCCTGACGGCCGGCCGCCCGCCGTAGCATGGGATGATCCGACCGAATTGAGGCCAGCGTTGACCGAGACCCCACGCATCACCGTCGAGCGGGACGGGCACGTTCTGAGGATCGGCTTCGACCGCCCGGAGAAGCGCAATGCGGCCGACTACCGGCTGTTGTCCGAGCTCGCCCTCGCCTACGGCGAGCTCGAGAACGATCCGGAGCTGAGGGTCGGTTTCGTGTTCGCCCACGGCGACCACTTCACCGGGGGACTCGACCTCGCGGACGTCGCCCCGCGCATCGGGGCGGACGGACTGGACATCGCGCCGGACGGTGGCATCAACCCCTGGCAGGTTTCCGGTCGCCAGCTCTCGAAGCCCGTGGTGATCGCCGTGCAGGGCACCTGCCTCACCCTGGGAATCGAACTGATCCTCGCCAGCGACATCGCCGTCGCGGCCGAGTCCACGACCTTCGGCCAGATCGAGGTCGCCCGAGGAATCCTGCCATTCGGCGGCGCCACGATCCGATTCCCGCGGGCCGTGGGCTGGGGCAACGCCATGCGCTGGATCCTCACCGGGGACAGCTTCGACGCGGCGGAGGCTCACCGCATCGGGCTCGTGCAGGAGGTCGTGCCAGACGGGACGCAGTTCGACCGCGGTCTCGAACTCGCCCGGCGGGTGGCGGCGCAGGCCCCGCTCGCCGTGCAGGCCGCCCTCGCCAACGCGAGGCTCGCCGTGCGCGATGGGGATGCCGCCGCCGAGGCGGCGCTGCAGCCCGCCCTGGTGCGGCTCGCCTCGAGCGAGGACGCCCGCATCGGAATGACCGCTTTCGTCACCCGCACCGAGGCCGAGTTCGTCGGCCGCTGAATCGAAGCCAAGGAGAGTCCCATGACCGAAACCACTTACGACGTCATCGTGATCGGGGCCGGGGCGGTGGGCGAGAACATCGCCGACCGGGCCGTGCAGGGCGGACTCACGGCCCTCATCATCGAGAGTGAGCTCGTCGGCGGGGAGTGCTCCTATTGGGCCTGCATCCCGTCGAAGGTGCTGCTGCGCAGCGGCATCGCGCTGCGGGCGGCGAAGGCCGTCGGCGGTGCTCGGGAGGCCGTCGGAGAGCTGGATGTCGCGGCCGTGTTCGCCCGCCGCAACTCCTTCACCCACGACTGGAACGACGACAGCCAGGTCGCGTGGGTCGCGGGAGCCGGCATCGACCTCGTGCGCGGCCACGCGCGCATCTCCGGCGAGAAGCAGGTGACCGTGGGCGACACGGTGTACACGGCCCGCCATGCCGTCGCCGTGAGCGTCGGCTCGGACTCCCTGCTGCCCGACATCCCCGGGCTGGCCGAGGCCCGGCCCTGGACCAGCCGGGACGCGACGAGCGCCAAGAAGGCGCCGTCGAGCCTCGCGATCCTCGGCGGAGGCGTCGTCGCCGTGGAGATGGCCACCGCGTACGCCACCTTCGGCACCCGAGTCACCGTTCTCGCCCGAACCTCGCTGCTCTCGAACCAGGAGCCGTTCGCGGGCGAGATCGTCGCCAAGAGCCTCACGGCCCTCGGCGCGGACGTGCGCCTGAACTCGTCGGTGACCTCGGTTCGGCGCGCGGAGGCGGGCGTCGAGCTCACCCTCGGCGACGGCTCGACCCTCGTCGCCGACGAGGTGCTGGTGGGGATCGGCCGCACGCCGCGCACCTCGGACCTCGGCTTCGAGACGATCGGCCTGACCCCCGGCGACTGGCTGCACGTGGACGACACGATGCTCGTCTCCGGGTTCGACTGGCTCTACGCCTGCGGCGACGTGAACCACCGCGTGCTCCTCACCCACCAGGGCAAGTACCAGGCTCGCGCGGCGGGCGACGTGATCGTGGCCCGGGCGAAGGGCCTGCCGGTCTCGGACGGGCCATGGGGCACCCACGTGGCCACCGCCGACCACGAGGCCGTTCCCCAGGTGACGTTCAGCGACCCGGAGGTCGCCTCCGCGGGGCTCACCGCCGCGGCCGCCACCAAGGCCGGCTACGACATCCGCGTCGTCGACTACGACCTCGGCTGGCTCGCCGGCAGTTCGGTGCACGCGGACGACTACGCCGGCCAGGCCCGCATGGTGGTCGACGAGAAGCGCGGGGTGATCCTCGGGGTGACCTTCGTCGGCCAGGACGTCTCCGAGATGATCCACGCGGCGACCACGGCGATCGTCGGCGAGGTGCCGATCTCGAGGCTCTGGCACGCCGTTCCCGCCTACCCCACGATGAACGAGATCTGGCTGCGGCTGCTCGAGACCTACGGTCGGCCCTAGTTGTTGTGCAGGACGGTGCCGCCGTTTACGGGCGTCCACCACACAAACTCCAGTTGTGCAGGACGGGTTGTGCTGGATGGCTCCGGCGTCCACGGGCGCCCGGCTGCAGACTCTGGTTCTGCAGGACGGCTCGGGCAGATAGCGAGGACGGTAGAGGCAGAGCCGACGGGAGCGTCCTGCACAACGGGACCGTTCCGCTCGCCACGCCCCTGCCGCGTCCTGCATGAACTGCGTTGCACAAGCTGTCCTGCGCAAGCTGTCCTGCAGAACTGGAGTCTGGGGTGGGTCCCACGCCTCGGGGCCCCGTCCTGGAGAACACGACCCGACCGACGCGGGCGGCACAACCAGATGGCCGAGAAGGTCCAATTCGTGACAGGGTCTGCCTTGACAGGTCCACGCTGACGTTCACCGACTGAAGCGAGTCGTCACACCCGATCCACCAACCTGCCTGGGCAGTACATGTAGGAGAGCAGACCTAGGAGAGCAGACCGGCATACACGCCTATCAGCGCGGTGGCCGACGATGCCCAGGTGAAGCCCTCCGCGTAGTGCCGCGCGGTGAGCGACAGGCTCTCGAGTCCCGCGGCGTCGTCGAGCAACTGCGCGATCGTGACCGCCCAGACCCGGGGTTCGCGGGAGTCGACGAGCAGCCCGGACACGCCGGCCGACACGGATTCGACGAGGCCGCCGCCGCGGAAGGCCACCACCGGCGTTCCGCTCGCGGCCGACTCGAGGGCGACGAGACCGAAGGTCTCCGAGCGGGAGGGCACGAGGGTCACGGTCGCCGCGGCGAGCACGTTGGCGAGCCATTCCCGCGAGACCGCCCCGGCGAACCGCACGTCGTCCCGCACGCCGAGTTCCGTCGCGATCGTCCGGAGCGAGGCCGCATAACCCTCGTCGCCCGGCGTCGCCTCCCCCGCGATCACGAGCACCGGGGCCCAGCCGCGCATCGCGTGCAGTTCGGCGAGCGCACGGATGGCGAGTTCCTGGTCCTTGAGCTGCTGCACGCGGCCGACCACGGCGATGATCGGCCGGCCGGGGGCGATCGCGAGCTGCTCCCGCACCGCGAGCTCCGCCGCATCCGTGCGCGTGGGCGAGAAGAGGCCGACATCCACCCCGGGAGGAATCACCCAGAGCCGCTCGGTGGGGGCGCGAACGTCGTCGATGAGGGCGGTGACCTCCGCGGAGGAGGCGGCCACGATCGCGCTCGCCTGGTTGGCGAGGTACATTTCGGTGCGCACCCGCTGCTCGGACTCGGCCGGCTGGCCGGCGCCGAGCGTGCGATTCTTCATGGCGGCCACGGTGTGGAAACTCTGCACGAATGGCAGCCCGAGTTCGAGCGCCACCGGCAGCGTCGCGAGCCCGCTGAGCCAGTAGTGGGCGTGGATCACGTCGTAGCGGCCCCGGATGCGCCCGGCGAGATCGGCCACGGCCTCGCCGAACTCGTCGGCGACCTCGGGCAGCCGGCTCTTGGGAAGCTGGCCGACAGGGCCGGCCGCGAGCTCGTGCAGGGTGACGCCCGCGGCGACCTCGGTCACCGCCGGACGGTCGATCGCTCGAGTGATCAGGTCCACCTCGATGCCGCGGTGGGCGAGCTGGCCCGCGATCGAGAGGATGGCGATGTTCATCCCGCCGGAATCCCCGGTGCCGGCCGGCGCGATCGGCGAGGTGTGCATCGACACCATCGCCACGCGTTCCAGCTTCACGGCCATGCTGTCACTGTATTGGCTCGCCCTGCCTGCCGGCTGAACGGATTGTGAGCGAGGAGTCCTAGGGTGGGTTCACGAATGGCCCGAGGAGCGATGAGCCGGATGATGGCGCGAGTGACCGCGGCGGCCGCACGGCTCGAGGCGTGGGCGAGGTCCGTGCCGGGGGCGCGAGCGGTGCTGCTCTCCCCCGCCGTGGCGCGGCCGGGCTATTGGTTCGCCATCGGGTGCGCCCTGGTCTGGGGCGGCATCCTCAGCCGAGGCCGACTGCGCAGCCTGGGCGGGCTCATCGTGGCGGCGAGGTGCCCGCGGTGGGCGTTCGGACGCGGTGGCACCACCATCGGTGCGGTCTACCTCACCCACGACTTCGTCGGCCCGGCGGTGCTGCGGCACGAGGCGGTTCACCGTGCACAATGGAAGCACTACGGGCTCGCCTTCATCCCGCTCTACATCGCGGCCGGGCAGGACGCGGCCCGCAACCGCTTCGAGATCGAGGCCGGACTGGAGAATGGCGGCTATCGATGACCCCGACCGACCTGCATGGACGCACGATCGTCATCACCGGGGCGAGTTCCGGCCTCGGGCGGGCGGCGGCCATCGCCCTCGCCGAGCGCGGGGCGCACATCGCCGTGGTGGGGCGCAATTCGGAGCGCACCCACGCCGTCGCCGCCCGTGTCGGCGGCGCACCCTTCGTCGCCGACTTCGACAGCCTCGACGAGGTGCGGGCGCTCGCCTCGAGCCTCCTCGCGCGGTATCCGCGCATCGACGCCCTCGCCAACAACGCGGGCGGCCTCCTGTCGAGGCGAGGCCGGTCGGCGGACGGCCTAGACCAGGCCCTGCAGCACAACCACCTCGCCCCGTTTCTGCTCACCAACCTGCTGCTGCCCAGGCTCGTGGAGAACCGCGCGCGGGTGATCTCCACGGCGAGCGTCGCGAACCGGTTCGCACACCTCGACCTGAACGACCTGCAGTTCGTCAGACGCGCCTGGCTCGGCGGCTGGCAGGAGTACGCCACCGTGAAGCTGGAGACGATCCTCTTCATCCGCGAGCTCGCCCGCCGCACCGCCGAGACCGGCCTCACCGCCTACTCGTTCCACCCCGGCTACGTGATCACGAGTTTCGGCAACGACTCGGCGTTCAAGAGGTTCGGCGAATTCGTCAGTCGCGGCAGCCTGGGGATCAGCGCAGAGCAGGGCGCCGCTCCCCTCGTTCACCTCGCCTCGATCGACGAGGTCGGGTCGCCGAGCGGCACCTACTTCGACGGTCTCGCCCCGAACGGCCGCACCCACCGGCTCGCGTCGGACGACGCCGTCGCCGCGCGGCTGTGGGAGCAGAGCGCCGCGCTCGTCGGGCTGTAGCCGCAAGCTATCGCTTGGGTAACGACGCTGGGCCTCCGGCCGATCACTCCCTAGAGTCATCCTCACGGTAAGGAGATGACCATGCGACGGAGCGGGTTCGGCACGGCGATCGTCGCCCTGGTGGTTCTCGCTCTCTCCGCGTGCACGTATTCGATTCAAGCGCCGACGTCATCCCCATCGCCCCCGGGGCCGTCCGCGAGTGCCGGCCCGTCACTCACTCCGGGGCCGACCGCGTCGCTGGCCTGCGACACCCTCGTCACCCCCACCGCGCTCTCCCGGCTGACGTCCGGCGGCTCGGTGTTCACCGAGGGCTTCGCGAAGCGGATGCGAGACGAGGGAAACGAACTGGTGGCCTTTCTCGACCTCGGCGGCATCCTGTGCCAGTGGGGATACCCCGAGAGCGACGCGAGCACGGTGCTCGGCTACTCGCTGATCACCGATGCGCAGGCGGCGGCCCAGAAGCGGAGGCTGACGACCGAGGGCTGGGTCGCGAAGGTCAACCCGGACGGAAGTGAGAACTGGACGACGACGAACACCGAGAACTACCTGGGCAATGAGCCCGTCTACGTGTTCCGGCCGGGCAACTGGCGATTCGCGCTCGACGTGTCTGGCCTGGCCGACTTCGCCGTGTGACGCCCGCTACCACTGCGGCGGGTGCCGCCGTTGCCAGAGCAGCCGGCGCTCGAGCTGGGCGCCGATCGCGAGCAGGGTGGCCTCGCCACCCGGCCGGCCGACGACCTGCACGCCCATCGGGATGCCGACCGCGGTCTGCGCCACGGGAAGCGTGATCGCGGGAAGCCCGGTCACGTTGGCGAAGGAGGTGAACGGCGTGTACTGCACCTGCTGGGCGAAGTTGAGTTCGGCATCCTCGCTGTCGTACCAGCCGACGGGTCGCGGGGTCAGTGCGAGAGCCGGGGTGAGCACGGCGTCGAAGCGCGAGAACTGGCGGATGATCGACCGCTCGAACGTCGTCAGGGCGGCGAGGGCGGCGATCAGGTCCCGCGCCGAGATCGCCCGGCCGCGCTCGACCAGCCAGCGGGTGAGGGGTTCGAGCGAGTCGAGCTCGGCGCCCTCGGCCGGGATTCCGGACGCCCCGGCCTGCCAGATCGTGCGGAAGTTCGGCGCGTAGCTCGGGTCCGGCTCGAGCCGCAGCTCCTCGAGTCCGTGACCGATGGCGTCCAGTTCGGCCACGGCGAGGGCGAGCGCGTCGGATGCCTCGACGGAGACGTGAATGTCGTAGGCGTCGTCCCACGGCGAGCTGGTCATCACCCCCAGCTGGAAGCGGCCCTCGCCGCGCACCGCGGCGTTGAGCAGCGCGCCGCCGTCCCAGCGCGGCGCGCGCAGGGTGAATGGGTAGTCGCCGCCGGCGACCAGCGCGTCGAGCATCATGGCGGCATCCGCGACGGTGCGGGCGAGGGGGCCGGGCACGACGAGTCCGGCGAGCTTGTCGAGGCCGGTGCCACTCGGCACGAGTCCGCGCGAGGGCTTGAGACCCACGAGCCCACAGGCCGCGGCGGGGATACGCACCGAGCCTCCGCCGTCGGACCCCGGGGCGAACGGCAGCAGCCCGGCGGACACGGCGACCGCCGCGCCGCCGCTCGATCCCCCCGCGCCGAGCGAGGGATCCCAGGGGTTTCGCGCCGGTGGGGCGACGAGGCTCTCGGTGTAGCTCGGCAGGCCGAATTCCGGCGCGTTCGTCTTGCCGAGGCTCACCCCGCCGGCCGCATCCAGCACCTCCACGATCTCGTCCGAGGTTTCTGGCACGAAGCCGCTCATCAGCCCCGAACCGAAACCGGTGGGTACCCCGGCGCGGTTCACGAGGTCCTTGTCGCCGAAGGGAAGGCCCCAGAGTTGCGCGGTCTTCGGCACCGTCTCGGCGACGGCACGCGCCCGATCGAGTGCCGCGTCCGCGGTCACGGTCACGAAGGCACCGAGGTCGCCATCGAGCCGCTCGATGCGCTCGAGGTAGTGCGCGGCGAGTTCGACGGGCGTCACCTCCCCGCGCTGCAGCCAGTCCCATTGCTCTTGGGCGGTGAGGTGATGGAGTTCGAACACCCCTCGAGCCTAGGGCCGCGCCGCACTTCTCACTCGAGCTCGGCGCGCAGCCGCCTCAGCAGCTTCTCGAACTCGGCGGGGGCGTCCCTGAGCACCGAGCGGCCGGTGAGGCGTCCGAGCAGCGGGGCCTTCTGCGCCACGTTGAGGATGTAGTGCTCCACGTTCGACCCGTACTCGTCCGGCACGATGCGGTACTCGCCGCGGTACCACCAGCCGCCCTGGGCGATGATGAGGAAGGCGAAGGGGTCTGCGGCGTAGAGCGTGCCGGAGGTCTCGGCCGGGCGGACCCTGGCGTCGATGGCCTCGAAGACGGCCTTGGGCCTCGCCTTGATGTGGCCGGCGAGGGAGACGAGCAGTTCGGCGTTCGCCGGGCGTTGGCGCGGGGCATCTCGCATTCAATGACTGTAGCGCCGGCGCGCCGGGCAACCGCACCGGACGGGGACGCCGCGCGACCGGGGAGACGTGGACGAGGCCGGCCCCGGTGATGATGGCCCACCCGGGCCGGCCCCGATTTTCTAACACATTCGCCTCGCCGGGACCACCCGGATGGGAGGCCCGCGGTTGACGTTGATGCCACCCTAGGCAACGCCCACGACATCCCCCGCTTCTTTACAGATTGCGAACTTTCGTGACGGCAGCGGTCACGAATCGAGCTCCTGGAATACCGTGATCTGCAACCCGCCCGGCGCCTCGAGCCTCGCGTTGAGGGAGTTCCACGGGGTGCGGGTGGGCGCGGCGAGCACCTCGGCCCCGCCCGCCTCGAGCGCGTCGGTGGTCGAGACGGCATCCGGCACCTCGAAGGCCACGCGGATGCTGAGGGCCGGCGCGCGGCTCACCGCACGACCCACCTCCACGTCGTCGATGAGCCGCACCTGGGCGCGGTTGGCGATCTCGAGCGTCGCCGTCGGGATGCCGAGGATGGTCACCTCGGCGCCACCCTCGCCGCTGTACGACTCCTGCTCGGTGAGGCCGAGCACGTCTCGATAGAAGGCCACGGCGGCGGCGTAGTCGTCGGTCTCGGCCACCAGTCTCAGCTGGGTCACGCGGGGTTCGGTCATGCGCCGAGCCTAGCTCGCGTTTTCTGGTACATTTGTACCACTATTGAGAGGGAACCCATGGGATACCTGTTTCTGGCCGGTGCGATCGTCGCCGAGGTCATCGGCACCACCGCACTCCGGTACACGACGGGCGAGGGCAACAAGCTCCTGCCGTACGCCGTCGTCGTCGTCGGCTACGTCGCGGCCTTCTCCCTGCTCTCGCTGAGCCTCGGCGCCGACGTTCCCCTGGGCATCGCCTACGCGATCTGGGCGGCGATCGGGGTCGTTCTCGTCGTGCTGATCAGCTGGCTGCTCTTCAAGGAGAGCCTCACCCTCGTGCAGATCGGCGGGGTGCTGCTCGTGGTCGGCGGAGTCGCGATGCTCGAACTCGGCGGGAAGCACTGACCGTGGCCGGCGGCACGGCCAAGGGCGAGGCGCGCAGGGCCGCCCTGCTCGACGCCGTCGTGCGCGTCCTCGAGCGCGGCGGACCGAGCGCGGTCACGCATCGAGCCGTTGCGGCCGAGGCCGGGGTTCCGCTCGCCGCGGCCACCTACTACTTCGCCAACATCGACGATCTGCTGGTGAGCGCGCTGCTCAAGGCCACCGAGGAACAGGTGGAGCTCTTCGCCGGCCTCCAGTCCCCCGGCGTCGGCGAGGTCGCTCGGGCGCTACACGACTGGACGCACACGAGGCGCGCCGCGGTCATCGCCCAGTACGAACTGCTCTTCCTCGCCATGCGTCGGGAGGCCCTGCGGGACGCCGCCGAACGCTGGTACCGGGCCCTCGAGAGTGCCATCGGGGGCGGCGGCCGCGGGTCCAGGGTCGCGGCGCTCGCCATCGACGGGCTCGTCCTGCGCATCCTCTGGAGCGGGGAACCGTCCACGGTGGCGGGCATCGAGGAGGCGCTCGGCGACATCCTCGAGGCGGCAGACTCGCTGCCCTGAGGCGGGCGCCGACTACTGAATCGTGCCCTTCGCCGGGTCGCCCATCGGCACGTTGCGCAGCACGTGCACGACGGTCTCCGCGGCGAGCGCCCCCTCGTTGAGGCGGTTAAGTTCCACGAGGGCCGCGCCGGCCGCGTGGGCGTCCAGGTCCTCGCGGCTGCGCCAGCGCTCCACCATGATCACGAGATCGCCGTCGGTGTGCGCGGCGTAGAGCTCGCACCCGGGTTCCGCGTGCACGAGCGGAGACACCGCGCCGAACGCGTCGAGCACGTCCTGGGTGCGACCGGGCGCCGGGCTGAGGATGGCGACGACGATGAGAGACATGCGTTCTCCTGACGGTTACTTGAGCGATTTCTGCATGAGGACGGTTCCGAGCCAGCGGTCGAACTTGTAGCCGACCTTGCCCATGTGGCCGATCTCCTTGAAGCCGAAGTTCTTGTGGATGGCGATCGACGCGTCTGCGCCCTTATCGGCGATCACCGCGATCATCTCCTTGAGGCCGGCCGCCTTGGAGCGCGTGATGAGCTCAGCGAGCAGGGCCTTGCCCAGCCCCTTGCTCGTCGCCGCCGCGCGCAGGTAGATGGAGTTCTCCACCGTGAACCGGTAGGCCGCCTTCTCCTTCCACGGGTAGACGTAGGCATAGCCGAGGATCTGCTCGCTCGGGCTCTCCGCGACCAGGAAGGGCATGCCGAGCTTCACGATGTGCTGGAACTTCGAACGGATCTCCCTCAACGTCATGGGCTTCTCGTCGAAGGTCACCGTGGAATTGGCCACGTAGTGATTGTAGATCTCGCGCACGTCGGGCAGGTCCTGCAGGCGGGCGTCCCGGATCGTGTACTCGAACGGTACCTGCAACGGCGGCAGGTTGCGCTGGGCCTCCTTGGGCCGGTGGGTCGCCTGGTATTCCTCCTCGAGCATGAGCAAATCCTACGTCCGGTTCGCCGCGGCCGACTGCGTCTGCGGCCGGGGGTCGAGCGACCAGTCGATCGGCTCGGCACCCTGCGCCTTCAGCAGCTCGTTCGCCCGGCTGAACGGCCGGGAGCCGAAGAATCCGCGCGAGGCCGACAGGGGGCTCGGATGAGCTGACTTCACGATGGGAGTCGCGCCGAGCATCGGCTCGAGGGCGAGCGCGTCGTTTCCCCAGAGGATCGCGACGAGGGGAGTGCCGCGCGCCACGAGGGCGCGGATCGCGGCCTCGGTCACCGCCTCCCAGCCGTGCCGGCGGTGCGAGCCTGCCTCCCCGGGCCGCACCGTGAGCACCCGGTTCAACAGCATCACGCCCCGTTCGGACCAGGCGGTGAGATCGCCGTGCGGCGGCGGCACGATGCCGAGGTCGTCGTGCAGCTCCCGGTAGATGTTCTGCAGGCTGCGCGGCACCGGGCGCACCGCCCGGTCGACGGCGAAACTCAGGCCGATCGGATGCCCCGGGGTCGGATACGGATCCTGGCCGACGATGAGAACGCGCACCTCGGAGAACGGGTACTCGAACGCGCGCAGCACGGCTCCCCCGGCCGGGAGGTAGCCGCGGCCGGCGGCAACCTCGGCGCGCAGGAACTCCCCCATCGACGCGATCGTGCCCGCCACGGGTTGCAGGGCGGCGGCCCAGCTGGGGTCGACGAGCTCGGCGAGCGGGTGCGGGGACATCGCCTACGCGGTCACGGGGGGAAGCGACGACCAGGGGAAGGCGATCCAGCGCGAGGTCTTGCGCCAGACGTAGTCGGGTTCGAGCACCGTCGCCGGCTTCGAGTACAGGCACACGGTGCGCACCTCGGCGCCCGCGCGAATGAGCAGGGTGAGCACCATGGCGAGAGTGCGGCCGGAGTCGGAGACGTCGTCCACCAGGAGCACCCGCTTGCCGCGCATCGATTCCTCGTCGAGCATCGGAGCGAGGATGATCGGCTCGTCCAGGCGCTCGTCGACACCCGTGTAGAACTCGGCGTTGAGCGCCCCGCAGCTCTTCACGTCGAGCGCATAGGCGATGGCCCCGGCGAGCAGCAGCCCGCCGCGCGCGATCGCCACCACGATGTCCGGGGCGAAGCCGCTCCCGTGCACCGTCGCCGCGAGTTCGCGCACCGCGCCCCCGAACTCGTCCCAACCCAGAATCTCGCGTTCGACATGTGCCATGTGCCAACGCTACCGGCACCCGCGGCGTCAACCCAGCCAGTAGCATCCGTTCATGAGCACCCTTCGAGGCAAATCAGGCGCCATCACCCTCGGCCTGATCGGCTACCTCTTCCTCGTCGAGATCGTCAGCGGAATCCTGCAGGGCTACTACGTGCCGCTGATCAGCGACCTCGTCAAGTACCTGGGCATCCGGGACGCCGACTTCAACTGGTTCGAGGCCGCCCAACTGCTGGTCTCGGCCCTCGTGGTGCCGATCCTCGCCAAGCTCGGCGACATGTTCGGCCACAAGCGCATCCTCCTCATCTCCACGGTGCTCACGGCCCTCGCGAGCTGGGCGCTCGTGTTCGCCGACAACTTCTGGACCTTCCTCGCCGCCTGGGCACTCCAGGGGTTCTACGTGGTCTGGCTCCCGCTCGAGGTCGCCCTGATCTTCGACCGGGGCCGGCGCACCGGCCGAGGCGCCTCGCAGACGCGTCGCGCGGCCGGCTTCCTCGTCGTGGCGCTCGAGACCGGAGCCATCGTCGGGGCCCTGCTCGGCGGCCGCATCTTCGGCTGGTTCGGCGAGAACGTGCCGCTCACGCTGTGCGTGCCGGCCATCGCCGTCACGCTGGTCTTCTTCGCCATCCTCTTCGGCGTTCCGGAGTCGACTCCCCTGCCGGGCCGGTCCCTCGATGTCGTCGGGTTCAGCCTCCTCACGATCGCCCTGCTGCTGATCACCTCCGGACTCACCTTCCTTCGGCTGAACGGTCCGGCCACCTGGTGGGTCTACCTGCTCCTCGTGGTGGGTGTACTCGTGTTCCTGCCGTTCGGAATCGTCGAGCTGCGGCACCGGGACCCCGCGATCGACCTGCGTGTGCTGCGGCAGCCAAACATGTGGCCGGTGCAGCTCACCGCGGCCCTCCTCGGCATCAGCCTTCTCGGCGCCCAGGCGCCGCTGAGCGCCTACGCCGGCACGGATCCCGCGAACGGCTACGGGCTCGGGCTCGACGCGGCCGACCGCTCGACCCTGATCGGCGTCTACCTCATCTCGATGATCGTGGGCGCGCTGCTCTTTCCCGTGGTCTCCCGCCGATTCTCGCCGCGGGTGGCCCTGATCATCGCGGCCTTCCTAGTGGCGATCGGCTACCTGCTCTTCCTGCCGTTTCACCTTGAGACCTGGCAGGTGTTCCTCAACATGTGCGTCGCCGGGCTCGGATCGGGTGCCCTGGTGG